>JACZTA010000038.1 GCA_022573915.1 Bacteroidota bacterium
TTTGCCGTCTTTGAGCACGGCTGCGGCGGTATCATCACACGAAGATTCTATTCCTAAAATTATAATACTCATGCCTCAAGATCTGTTATATAGCAGTGACTTCGACGCTTCGAGTAAATGTAATTATTTAATTTGTAATTTGAAAAGCGATAATGCGGAGAAAGCTATTTAAAGCATTACGAGTAACGTTAATTGTTCTGGGGGTTTTAACGATCCTTGTTATAACTGCTTATCAGCTATTACGGCTACCCAAAGTTCAGACCTACCTTACTCAAAAGATCGCAAGCAATCTTTCCGAACGATTCGAAACCAGGATAACCGTGGGGGGAGTGGATGTAGAATTTATCAAGAAAATCGTACTCGAAGAGGTGTACGTGGAGGATCAACAAGCAGATACGCTACTTTTTGTAAATAAACTTAAGATTGATATTTCCGGTTTTCGTTACCGTAAGCGTATCGTCAAGCTGGGATATATCGGGTTCCATGATTGTCGCATATCAGTTTCCAAAAATTCTGCTGATTCTACTTTAAATTTTAATTTCCTTTTGGATGGGTTTAAATCAAATGAATCCGGGGGGCGAATGTGGGATGTCCGGCTAAACAGGATCATCTTTGAAAGGGTGAAATTCGATTTCAAAGACGGGCCTGCTAAGATGCTGTATCTTGCTGAACTGGATGAGTTTAATACGAAAATTGACAAAATAGATTTTGAGCAGCAGCGGTTAGTGGTAGAGAGTATAGATCTTACCGGTCCGAAAATTGAGATTATTTCTCAAATGAAGAAGCGTGATACTATCCCACCGGCTGTAATACAAGAGCCTAAGACCTCATCTGATACTGCGTTTTGGAGCGCCTGGAATCTGCTAATCGGACGGCTGGATATTGTTGATGGTGCTTTCAGATACGACAATGAGAACAAGGAACGGTCAGATGAGGGGATAGATTTTAATTATATGGATCTGGATAATCTTGTTGCTTCATTTACACAGACGAAAATATTTAAGGATACAATAGCCACCCGGATTCAAAACCTGGCATTTAATGAGGTGAGTGGATTTGAAGTGGAGAAACTCTCCACCAATGTACTCATCAGTTCTAAGTTGATCGAGTGTGATGATCTGCATCTGCGCACCGCCAAAAGTTTGATAGAGAATTATTTCTCCATGAGTTTCAAAGGGTATGATGATTTCCAGAATTTTATAACCAAGGTCAAATTAAAATTGGAGCTGGAGAATACGATAATTGCATACGAAGACCTTCATGCATTCTATCCGGATATTGACACGATAGGGCAGGATGTTACAATAAGCGGAATTATCAAAGGCAGGATCAGTAATATCAATGCGAAAAATTTGCTCATAACGACACCGGCGGGCGGTTTGTTTAAAGGTAAGATCAGCATGAACGGCCTGCCCAATTTCGAAGAAACGTTCATCGATATAAAGGTGGAAGAGGTGAATACCTTCCGCTATGATATTATCACTCTGCTGCCCAATATTAAGCTTCCGCAGATATTCAACCTTGCAGGCAAGATCAAATTTAAAGGCAGATATACAGGATTCTACACTGACTTTGTTGCATTTGGAGATTTCAATACCAGTATAGGAAATATATCATCAGACGTGAACGTAAAAGTGGAACCCGGAGAGAAGCCCGGTTATTCAGGTTCCATTAAACTGGAAAGGTTTGACCTGGGGCGGTTGCTTCAAGCCGAACAGCAGCTTGGAAATGTTAACCTGGATTTAAATATTAATGGATCCGGCATTAAGCTGAGTGATATGGATGCCGTCTTGAAAGGGAATGTAAGTTCGATAGAAATTCTGGATTATACTTATAGAAATGTCAGCATAGATGGAAGGCTGCAACGTAAGAATTTTGCCGGGGATTTTGTGGTCAAGGATGAATTCGTTGACTTGGATTTTGAAGGGCAGATAAATTTTAACTCCGATATTCCGTTGGTAGATTTTAAAGCTGTCATAGCCTATGCCGATTTGAAAAAATTAAACCTCTTGAAGGATTCACTTATAGTAAGTTCGAGTCTGGCTGTAAATTTCAAGGGAAAGAAACTGGATGATATCCAGGGCAGCATCATTGCGCTGAATACTTCGATAATAAAGGAGTCTGACACCACCAACCTGGAATATCTGAGATTAGTCTCCACAATTTCGGATCTGAACAAATCAATTCTACTGAACTCTGATGTGGCAAACGGCAGAATCGATGGTAAGTTTAATTGGTCTGAATTATCTTACGTTTTCTCCAAGTATCTCAACGGTTATTTTACGACATTCAAATTGCCTGAAGAAAAGGAATTTTACTCTCCTGTCATCGCCCTGCAATTTAATGTGGGTGAAGATTTAAAGATATTGGAGACCTTCCTGCCCGATGTATTTATCCCTCCAAATCTTCGAATTAAGGGATACTTCAATTACGATACAGATAGCCTGGGGGCGTTTATACAGCTACCGGAGTATAACCTCAATGATATTACCATCCATGATATTGAGATCGATATCAGCGGAAATAAGTCGAAGCTTGCGGTAGACTTAACAGCCGGTAAGATTACAGAAAGATCGAATCACGATGAATTGATATTTAATGATTTTACTGTATATACAAAGATTGCGAACGATACGGCACGCACATCTGTTCGTTTAGCGACGGATTCTTCAGAGGAGCGTGTACGGTTAAATGGCTTGGTAGTGGTTGATGGAGAAAAATATTTCTTAGACCTGCATGACTCTTATATTGCTGTTGCAAATCAGGTTTGGGATTTTTCACAGGCCAGGCCTTCTGTATTCGAGGGAGATGAGTTTCATTTTTATGACCTTACCCTCGGAAGTAAACTTCAAAAAATAATACTCAATGGTGTTATCTCCGAAGACTCTACTAAGATCATGATGGCCAGGGTAGTGGACGTCAAGGTAGAGGAGCTACTGCCTATTTTTCATTATACGGGATATGATTTTTCGGGAAAGATCAACGGGCTTGTAAAGGTTAGCGGAATATATTCTAAACCTTCCTTCTACTCTGAGTTGAAGGTCGAGGATATGGCGGTGGGTACGGATACATTTGGATTGATCGACCTGACCGTAGGTAATCGGGAGAAATTTGAAAATTTTGTGATCAACGCTTCTCTGACCAAGGACGATAAGAAGACATTGTTTGCTTTTGGAGAATACCGTTCCGACCGGGAGGAGAATAATTTTAGTTTGGGAGTGAGCATTCAGGAATTTGAAATTGCTTATTTGGAAAACTTCCTCAACGGTATAGTTTCAGATATGAGTGGGGAAATTGAGGGAGATCTTTTTCTTGAAGGCTCTTTGGATAAACCGGTATTAAAAGGCGCTTTGGATTTTAAACAAGTGGGTGTAACGATCGATTATTTGAACACGCATTATCAGTTTAGTAATAGCTTTTTATTTGAAGAAAATTGGATAGATCTTAATAACCTCGTTCTTTTCGATTCGGATAATAATGAAGCAATGATCGATGTTTCACATGGAAGGATCATTCATGATCATCTCAAGGATTTTGTGTTCGATATTGAAATGATAATCGATGATTTTGAATTGCTCAATACGGGTGCGCAGGATAATGATCTGTTTTATGGAACGGCATCGGCAACGGGCATTATCAGTTTGAAAGGAGCCATTGATGAGCCCGAGATTCACCTGGCGATCAAGACCGAGCAAGGAACCAATATCGCAATCCTGATCGCCGATGATGATTATGTATCCAAAGGCAGCTTTATCACTTTTATTCAAAAGAATCCGCTCGAAGAACAGGAAGAGTATAAGGTGAACAGGATGGCTTTCCAATTCAATTGTGAATTGGAAGTAACTCCTGAAACCAATGTACAAATCATTTTTGAAGCAACGGGGGGAGACTATATTTCATGCAGGGGTCTTGGAAATGTGAGATTGGAAATGAACCGGGCGGGCGATTTTAATATGTACGGTTTGTATACGATCGAGGAAGGAGAATATGAAGTAACCTTTGAGAATGTGCTAAGCAAAACTTTTGAACTTAAAGAAGCAAGTACAATTCAATGGGCAGGGGAGGCGTATAATGCGGAGATGGATATTGCTGCTGTGTATAAATTAAAGATCTCAACGGCTAACCTGTTGTTGTATGACATCAACCGCGATTCCATATCGAGTACAACTAAACGAGAAAAGGTTGAATGTCATCTGCTTCTCAAGGGCTCATTGCTATCGCCTGATATAAGTTTCAAAATATTTGCTCCAAATTCTGATGCCATTGTTCAAGCCAAGTTAAGATCTATTGAGGCAGATGAGCAACAACTAAACCTGCAAGTATTCAGTCTGTTGGTACTGAACCGGTTTGCTCCACCTCCCAACCAGATGGGTGTGGCAGGAGGTTATGACAACAGCGCTATTAACAGATCGGTGAGCGATTTTCTTTCCGGACAATTAAACCGTTTGATAACAGATGAATCAATCGATATAGGCATTCAGTATCAAACATATACCTTCAATAATGACCTGTCCGGCGGGTCGGTTGACAATACGCTGACGCAAAAGGAGCTTCAGCTTTATCTTACCAAGAAACTATTCAACGATCGACTCGTAATTGATGTGGGTGGAAACTTCTATTTCGGGAATACATCTGATGAGGAGATGATTAGAAACCTGGCAGGTGATTTCACTATCGAATATCTTATCAGTAAGGATGGTAAGCTCAGGGCAAAGGTATTCAACCAGTCGGTGAACGATCTCTTGCTGGAGCGTAACAAATACAAAACCGGTATTGGGATCTTCTATAAAGAAGAGTTTGATGAGATGAGTGAGATCATTGCCAAGATCCGTAAAAATCGCACTTAAGCTCAACGATCTAATACATCCTGCCACCCTTGGCGCAAGAATTTTCTTGTGCCGTTCACTGCTAGTTAAGACTTTAAATGTCAAGACTATTACTCTTGCGCCAGCAAAGGTCCCACTCCCTCTTAGCCACACGTCAGAGAATATCGTTGCATTACTCCTTGTATAGATATTTTACTTCCTTCACAAAAGCCTTAAACGTGTCAAAATAAAAATCCGGTTCTGCCTGAAACTTATAAGCTTCACCCGTATCTACATCTTCTAAGTACAACATGAAAAGTTCTTTAACAACATAATCCACATCTACATCATCAGGCCTTCGACCATCAGTATACTTTGTGGTTGTGATTTTTTTAAAAGTCTGCATATAACTTTTTAGCATGACTCGATAATCGCAATCTGAAAGATCTTCAACATTATCTACGATCTTATATTCAAGTGGGTACTTCTTCATCTTACGTTCGAATGATTCATTTATGGGTTTAGCATAGAAATACTGTTGTTTAGTCAGATTAACATATCCAATGATACTTTTTTGCAGATCCAGAGGCAATTCATCACTTATGAATTCTACTCTTTTATGCGCGATGGTACTATTCGGATCAAAAGTTCCTCGTTTGGATTCGATATCCTCAATCAGTATCGGAACAACTCCTTCTAGTTTATCCTCTGCGGAAAACGGTCTAAAACATTGGTACAATATTCTGTCATTTTCTGTACTTAATATATAAACTGTGGTGAGTCTGAGTAAACCTTTGCCCATGGTTTGGAATCTCAAATAACAATACTCCGGATCAAGTTTTTCTCTTTTATCTTCAATCTCTTCCTCCGACCAGTACTCATATTTTGAGTATGTCCAGTCTTCCATCACCTTGTCCAGTCCTTTGGTTCGTCTTTCCTCCGGAATCACTAAGATCATATCATCTGCTTCCGATAAATAATTAGCGACAAGACTGGCAAAATATTCATTCGTCGCATCCACAACATCTTGCGTTTCCATAGAATAACGTTGTTCAATTAAAGTTTTGGCTTTAAAATCACCGTCACCAAACATTTTTTTGTAAGAAAAATCCTGATTCATCAAAATGGCCTGATTCAAAATATTAAATAAAAAACGTATATCATTTTTACTTCCCAGGTCTAAGTCGTTGATGACAACTCCTACCGCAGGATATTCCTTTCCTTTTTCATCAACGTACCACATATATGCATAGTAATATCCCCTCAATTGATGATACGAGAAATATAAATATTCCTTTTTTTCTGCACGGCTTAACCGTTCAAAATTCACATCCCGGATTTCATATTCGCATTGAGAAAAAGATGATTCTTCAATTCCTTTGTTCCATATTTCTTCGTAATACTCATTCTTTGCTTTGGTGCTAAGTCCGTCATACTGCTTACCTAGTACCACATCCGAATAGGTTGACTTAGGATCATATTTGGGTATAATCAAGATCTTTTCTGAGATAGCTGTATAATCGAAGTTTGCAACTCCATTCACTGTTAGAGTAATAAGATCTAAACCCTTTATTTTTTTACTTTCTTCTCGAAATAATCCTGAGAGAATGCTTGCATTGTCAGTCCAATGCAAATCAGACAAGTTATTATTGTTTTCATCTCGTTGGTAATTTGTTTATCTGTTTAATATACAATATCATCTAAATAAGTTCAAGGCGATGGGGTTACTCAAACAACTTGTTTCAATCACACAACTTCAACAAAAAAGCATCAGACTTCTTTCTCGCTTGCGTCGTAAGTACAGACGCGCTAAACTTAATGGCAAGGTTTTTATTGGTTCGCCCGGTGAGATAGACACATCCATTCTTGTCTGCAGCCAACCCAAATGACAGATCAATTCTTTTACCATTCAAGGTTTTAAGCCATGCCCAGTTATATTCTTTATCTAACTTTGCAATGTAGATATCAAATTTTTTGGCTTTGAGAGAGGTTAGATCTCCAAAACTACAGGTTCCTTTGTACACGCCGGCTATGAATATGTTCTGGCTTGGATCAATGGCAAGATCCACAGATGAGAAGCTACTCTTACCACCAAATTGTTTGACCCAATCTAATTTTCCGGCAGGAGAGTACCTGGCTAAAAATGCGGAATGCCTGTAAGCGGTTTCAAACCTTTGGTTTCCAAACTGACATTCCTCGTTAAACTCACCGGTTAAATAAACATTTCCATTTTTATCTGTGATCACCGCCGTGCCAATGTCATCCTCTACACTTCCTGCAATATTGAACCAGAGCAGCTTTCCATCCCGGTTTATTTTAATCAAAAAAATATCCATCCATCCATAGCTCTTGGCCATCTCAGCGCCAAACATCACTTCTTCCGTAAAATAACCTGTTAGCAAAAGATTACGATCCCCGTCAAGATGGGCATCCATGCAGTGATCACTGAATTTACCCCCGAAACTATTGAACCACAGAAGAGCTCCTTCTTTGTCGAGTTTGAAAATGAAAATATCTTCCCTGCCTGCGCTGGTGAATTTCTTGTTTTCAATTTGGATTGTAGTCGAAAAGGTACCACTGACGTAGACGTTGCCATCATCGTCCACTTGAAGACTACTCGATTGATCGCTGGTTGGCCCACCTGCCTGGCGAAGCCATTTTAACTCACCCTCCGGACTATACTTGGCAATAAATATATCGAGATCACCCCGGCTGGTCAGGGAATCCTCATCAAACCGGGCTTCCTTACTAAAGACTCCGGTAACGATCACGTCATCGTTTTTATCAATTGCGATAGAGGTTCCCCAATCCCAGAAACTCCCACCACAACGCTTCGCCCATAATACCTTACCATCCCGGTCGTATTTTGCGAGAAAAAAATCATTCCAGCCACTCGCCTCGATCGAATCATTACCGAAATAGACCTTGTTTGTGATGTAACCGGTCATGTATACATTCCCTTTTTTATCCACCGCGATCGCCGAACCTTCTTCCTGCGACTTCCCCCCAAAATTTTGCAGCCAACCCTCCTGCGCATTCAAACCGGAAAGACCTAAAACCGAGACTATCAGAAATATCAGGCAGGGTTTAAAAATTATTTTATCAAACATCATAATGTTTTTCGACGACCCGGAGCATTTTATCATGGATAAGTCCATTCGACCCAAGAATAGATTTCCCAAAATTAAAATCGCCTTTTCCATGAAAATCTGTTACCCGTCCCCCGGCATTTTTTACGAGGTAGGCTCCTGCAGCCACGTCCCATGGATTCAAATTGAGTTCGTAAAACCCTTCAAACCTGCCGCAAGCCACATAGGCCAGATCTACGGCGGCTGTGCCTAGTCTGCGTATTCCCTGTGCATGTGTAACAAAATGGCGAAAGATATTGAAATAGCTCTCCATATTTTTAATTGATTCGTAGGGAAAGCCCGTAGCAATGAGGCTATTGGTCATTTTGGCTACAGTTGAAACATGGATCTCCTCATCATTCAGGTAAGCTGCTCCACCTTCCCAGGTATAGAAACATTCTTGCAATGAAACATTATAGACGATCCCTATTTTTGTTTCATCACTTGTAGTCAATGCTATACTGATCGCATAAAAAGGAATATTATGAACAAAATTGGTGGTACCATCAATCGGATCGATGATCCAACGATGAAAATTGTTGCTTTCCTGATTCGAATCTGAGTCATCGGCGGTCTTCTCTTCGGTAAGAAAGCTTGCTTCCGGCAATATGTTGCGTAAACCCTCAACCAATTGCTTCTCAGCTTCTATATCTACATGGGTTACGAGATCCTTTTTTCCCTTGAACCGAATCTGGTCTTTGGTAAAACTTTTTTGCTCTACGTCAATATATTCTCCGACCTCCTTGACCAGCGCGATCGTTTTTCGACAAATATTTTCCAGGTTCATATATTGAATAAGAAGGGAGTCGGCGGCTGAAAAGAATATGTTTGTGCTAAAATAGAATAAATCTCACTATTATTGTTCATCCAATTTCTAATAGCTCAGCTTGAATATGGTAGATCAGGATATAGAATCGAATAGTGGTATCAAACAATTGGGTTTTTCAAACGAGATACTGGTTGTGTTATTGCTGGCCATCACCCTGCTTGCATTTTTCCCTTCGATTCAAAATGGATTCACAAATTGGGATGATACCACCCTTCTTGTAAACAACCCTATCGTCAAGGATCTGTCAGCAGATGGGATAAGGAACATATTCAATTCTCACCTTACTTTTCATTACAAACCGCTGGTGTTTTTAAGCTGGTCGATAGAGTATCACTTATTCGGGATGAACCCGATGGTATACCATATCGATAACCTAATACTCCACATGCTAAATGTGCTCCTGGTTTTCTTGATGTTTCTGATCCTCACTAAAAACAAGAGCATCGCCTTCTTTGTTGCATTACTCTTCGGGCTGCATCCGATGCATGTAGAGTCTGTGGCCTGGATCGTTCAGAGAAAAGATGTGCTCTACTCATTTTTTTACCTAAGTTCGATCATTAGTTTCCTTCTTTACGATGGCAAGAAATCGAAGCTTCCTCTTCTAATCCTCTCCATTCTCTTTTTCGTCATGTCATTGCTTTCAAAGATGATGGCCGTTTCATTACCATTTGTACTGCTTATTATTGATTACTACAGGAACGGAAACCTTAATATTAAAGCGCATCTGGCAAAGATCCCTTATTTCCTGATCTTAATACTGCCTGTCTTTTTATTAGGAGGACTTGATCGAATTGTGGATCAGTTTAGCAATCCAACCGAAGTAACCGGCATACCGTTTACTACATTGGAAACCTTGCTCATTACCAATTATGAGATAATACAGTACATCTTCAAGATATTAATACCGTACAAGCTTTCTACAATCTATCCTTATCCTAATGAAGTCTTCGATGGGATTGCGGCGTCCTTTTATATTTTTCCGGCATTGCTACTAGGCCTATTGGGTATAACTTTCTACTCCTTAAAAAAGTCGAGAGTTATATTCTTTTCCATTGCGTTTTTTGTTCTGGCGATCTTTCCCACACTTCAGGTATTTTTACCCATGAGAGATGCCATTATATCAGACCGGTATACTTATCTCCCTTCCTTAGGCTTGTTGTTTTTAATAGTTCATGCGAGTTATTGGTTAATGAAAAAGTATGGGAGTAAGTTTAGCAAGCTGGTTCATATTCCGCTTATTTTACTTTCGGCAATATTTATGTATCAAACATTTGAAAGATGCAAAATATGGAAGGACAGTATAAGTCTGTGGAGTGATGTAATTGCCAAATATGACAATGTTTTTATTGCTCTCGGTTCCCGGGGCCAGGCTTATTTAGCAAACGGGAATTATCGTTTGGCGCTGGTCGACCTGAATAAGGCGGTGAAGTTGAGGCCTTCTGCCGCCAAAACCTATACGAACCGCGGTTTGGTTCAATATCATCTGAATCGCCCCGAAAAGGCTGGTCAGGATTATGATCACGCCCTGGAGATTAATGAAAATGACTATATGGCTATAAATAACAAGGGGATCCTTGCGCACGACAGAAAGGAATATATCAAAGCATTGCAACTTTTCGACAGGGCTATTGATATTAAGGGTAACTATATTGATGCTTATTATAATAGGGGAGTTACTTATAAAACTCTGGAAAATAATGAAAGTGCAATGATCGATTTTGATATGGTTATTGCCATGGATGCCCAATATTACAAAGCATATTATGGTAGAGCAGATATTTGGCGAGAGAGGGGAGAATACGAGCAAGCCCTATTTGAATACTCAATTGCCATCAATATTTATCCCGACTATACTGAGGCTTATAACGACAGGGGATACACAAAGTTTGCGAACGGCGACCCGCAAGGAGCAATTTTAGATTTTAATATTGCCATCAAACTTGATCCACGATATGCGCAGGCATATAATAATCGTGCAGTTGCTCATTTCCAGTTGGAGAATATTAACGAAGCTTTACGAGATGCGCAAGCAGCTTTCTCACTTGGATATGATATCGATCCAAAATTCATTTCTCATCTACAAAATATGCTAAAGTAAAACCAGTTTTACATTTTCATCTGGTTCAAGTCATAACTGGTTCAAGTCTTCAGACTTGGACCTCTCAACTTCAATAATTCGCAAGGTAAAAAATGCAAGTTTTTTCTTTGATAGAACAAAATTTAAGTTCAAAAATGCCCGAAAATTCGAAATGTTGCTCACGAGCAACATTTGACCCCACCCCCCCGTTCCCGCGCGTTTGTAACGCGTGCGGATTATAAAATATTTAATACCTCACAAATTTACCACCCCCAATTTTCGTCCTATTCTCAAGCACTTCGTAGATGATGAATCCGATGGGAAAATCTTTTGCATCTAACTCAACATTTTCCGATCGTGAGCGGAAACTATGAATTAATCTACCGGTTATATCATAGAATTTGAATTCATGCAACTCATTATTTTTACTTGCTAAGCTCAGAGTTGCTTGGTTTGTGAATGGGTTTGGATATACGTATTGTGCATAATCAACATTCAAATCATCTATCCCATTCAGAATTACAATTGCGAGTGAAGAAGAGTCACTCATACATCCATTGGAATCGGTTTCCACAACATTGAGTGTGCTGCCACTCCAGGCTCCCCATTGTACACCTACGCTATTTGTACCGGTCCCTGATATGATGTTACCTCCTGCGATTGTCCAATCAAAAGTCGAACCGATCTTCTGACTCACCGAGTAAGTTTCAGTTTGAAAAGGGGAGACCTGATTTTGTCCCAATATTATACCCGTTTGAAATACAACACATGCGATAGTTATATTTAGAATGGAGGAATCATGATAGCAACCTAAAGAATCAGTCTCGACCACTTGAATTTGTGAAGTACCAGGAGAATCCCAGTTTACGGTAATACTATTGGTGTTTCCACCCGAGACAATTGTGCCTTTTGGAACCAGCCAGCTATACGTATTGCCAACTGTATTTGACACAGAATAATTACTTTGCTGACCATTAATAACAGCTGTATCTCCTGAAATTGAACTCGTATTAAGAATAAGTATTATTTCTGCTAAGATTGCTATTTCGCAGCTATTTAAAGCGCAGTTGTAGATTCCTAACTCATCAATTTTTCCGTTAAAATATTGTGCAGATCCAACTTGATGCATTCCAATACGAGTTACCTGGTTAGCTATGGCAATATTCCCAACATCAATATTACCACTATCAATGTACTGGCCGTCCAAATACATTTTAACGTAGGGAACAGAACTATTTTTTACCAATGCCACATGATGCCATTGATTATCAATAGATCCTGCATTGAATGTCGAAAAAATTTTAGTTTTACTTCCTGCGAGTTCAAAATACAATTCATCAGTCGCGTTGATCCAAAGTCCATAAATATCCGTTGCACTTGAAGATTGAGGACTGCGTTGAACACAAATTGCTCTATAACCAGACCCTCCTTGCATTTGGAACCACGCTGCTAGAGTAACTTCCGGGGTATTTGGAAGGAGTGAGCTACTTATGGGTATTTCGATAAAATCGTTTATGCCATCGAAATTATAAGCTGAGTTAGAATTACCGAGCCTATCGTTGGTTAAGGTACATCCGAATACTGTTCCGTGGTTGTTGTACCCACTGATATCCAGCGCATTTGAATCAAAAGGAAAATTCGCGACGCTACATTGACCGAGAGACTGAATGGGATGGGTTGCGAAGGTAATTAATAACAGATATAGGAATAAATTAATTGCTCTCATAACAAGAGTTTAATATTATAAAATTTAGTAATTCTATACAATATAAACCTTTTCGATTTTTCGAGGAAAGTTCTTTGGACATTAGACTTTTGGCATCCAACATTAAACATTGAATATTGAACTAAAGACCGGAGACAGAAGACAGGAGACAACGCGTCAGCGTCGATGCATAAACCTTTTCGTCAGTCCGCTAACAATAAGAATGAGAATTAACAATACTGAGCAAAAGGTAGCGACCCGGCCCAGATAGTCTCCGTGTTTGGCGTAGAAGGTTAAATGGCTATTGAGATAAATGCTGCCAGATACCGTATCCCTGACCCAATAATCAGTTGGATCGATGATGTCACCCCGCTGAGAAATAAAACAGGAAATACCGGTATTGGCGCATCTGGCAATGTTCTTTCTATTCTCAATGGCTCTCGGAATGGCATAAAGGATATGTTGTTTATATCCCGGTGTATCGTGCCACCATCCATCATTTGTGATAATAAATATAGCCTGTGCTCCTAAATTTGTAAATCTTGTTAAGTAGGCACCGAAAACTGATTCAAAGCAAATAACAGGAGCAATAACGAGTGAATCATCGCTGGAAAATACCGAAGGTTCCTCCTGTATACCCAAACTGCCACTGATCCCGCCAAGGTTAACTGTAAATTTTTCAAATATCTTGAATACACCCGGGTAGGGGATTCGCTCAACGCCCGGTACCAACCTGGATTTATGATAATATTGAATCTCTGAAGTAGCCGACATTTGAAGCGCAGAATTAAAGACATCATAACAACACTCTCCATCGAAATATTTTCTTGCTGAAACGGAAGTGTTCATTGGATCTTCATAATGCAGGTAAGGTGAAAAACCGGATACCAGGGTAAGGTTTGGATAACTACCTAAAAAAGATCGTAAATGCTTTATAGTCGTATCGGTATCCAGTTCATTTAACCATATTTCATTGACGATAGAAGTCTCCGGCCAGATTAAATAGTCCGTCGAATTATTTAGTTCCGATATGGACAGATCAACCAATATGTTGAGTTGCTCACCCGAGCTGAGTCCATCGAACTTTTCACTATAAGGATCAATATTGGGTTGGATGATCAATACATTTTTCTGTTCCCCATAGTCCCTATACCCCATATAGGTGCTAATCGATATAATTGAAGGAACAAGAATTAAAAGCACCGGGATAATTCCAAGGAATAAACTTGCTAGAAAATTTGCCAATCGAGGCTTATATCTGAGAGCGACCAGATAAGATCTATATTTTTCGTAGTTCGTCAGGAGCTTGTAAATAAGAATATTCACGATCAGGATCCACGCAGTGCCGCCCAGTGCACCGGTATATTCATACCATTGGATTATAGAGGGATAGCCGGAAAAACCATTTCCTAATGTAAGCCAGGGCCATGCAAGTTCCCACCGTAGATGAAGGTATTCAAAAGCGATCCAAAAAAGTACCAGGGAAATATACCCCAACCGGCGATTGATATGTTTCTTGATCAGGTGAAAAACCAAAAAGACAAGTGACATGAACAGTGCATTTGCCAAAACCGCAAACACCACACCTACAGGAGATGCATAGTAGATCCACCATGTGGTAAGGGAATTCCAAACGATAAACACGATCATTGCATACCTGAAAACAGCACCATTACTTCTTCGTTGTTTGTTGTTAAAGATCTGGTCCTCGATCCACAAAAGAGGAATGAAAGCGACAAATAAAATGAATGGGAATCCATGAGGTGGCCACCCCAACCACATCAATACTCCGCTGATCAGCGAAAGGAAGAAGTAGATCCTTGGATTTAAGGCAAGATTTGATGCGTCCATATTAATATTTGGGTGACTAGCTTGCTCCTGCTACAACGATTACAAACTCACCTTTAATATTTTTAGTACTGAATATTTCCACTACCTCTCCGAGAGATCCTCTAATAGTCTCTTCGTATATCTTAGTAAGCTCCCTCGACACGGAGCATTGTCTCTCAGGCCCAAAAAGTTCGGAAAACTGCTCCAGCGTTTTGACTACCCGGTGCGGCGATTCGTAAAAAACCATCGTTCGTTTCTCATCTTTTAAACTCTCAAGCCTTTTCTGTCTTCCTTTTTTTGCCGGGATGAACCCTTCAAATATAAATCTATCAATCGGAATCCCCGATAACACCAACGCCGGCAAAAACGCCGATGGGCCCGGCAAGCACTCTATTTCAATACCTTCCTGGATACATTCCCGAATGAGTAAATATCCGGGATCTGAAATGCCGGGCATCCCCGCGTCGCTGATCAAGGCACCCGATTTCCCATTCTTTAATTGCCTGATTATTTCAGGTAATCTCTTATGTTCATTTTGGATATAATTAGAGTATACTTTTTTTTGGATCCCGTATTGTTTAAATAGTATCCCCGACTTCCTTGTATCTTCGGCAATTATAAAATCAACCTCCTTCAATGCGTTGATCGACCTGAACGTTGCATCACTCAGGTTTCCGATAGGGGTAGGGACAACAATTAATTTCGACATTCGCGAAGCTAATCCATTAAATATTTGGTAAAACGTGTGATCAATACAAAGATATCGTCATACTCATTCAAAGGTAAGGTTTCCGGTACATCATAAACATCATGATATGCCTTGATGCCTCCCATCGTGTAAATAAAAAATGCATGCACCCCTTGCTCTGTGAAGAAGTAATGATCGCTGTTTGCAGCTTTCCCTCGTTTTTTTATTTCCGGTAATAGATCATATTGGTCGTTTATGGACTTGAATTTTTCATATTCCTTTTCAAATACTCTTCCGTTTACTACCATAAGCCCCTCGCTGCCGGTACCTACAATATCCATATTGATCATAAACCTGATCGATTCAATTGGGAATAAAGGGTTTTCCGTATAAAACTTTGAACCCTTTAATCCGGTTTCCTCCGCACCGAAAGTAATAAAGACCAATGAAAATTTAGGACGATTCTCAGGAAGGGAATAATGTCGGGCCAAATCCAGTACCATTGCCACACCACTGGCGTCGTCATTCGCGCCCGGGAAATAGGTTTCCTTTCCCATCCTTCCCAGGTGATCATAATGAGCGCTGAACAGAATAAATGAATCCGGATGTTCAGAACCGGGAATGTACCCAATCACATTTTGAGTTCTGTAGTTACTAATTAGCTCTTGTTCAATATTAATGGAGACGTATTTCTCTTTGATTTTCTTTTTATCCGTTTTATATATGATATGTGCAAATCCATATGAGGTATCTGAAATAGTGTGGGTGAGTTTCTTATTGGTTAGTTCGATGACCGCTCCGGCATTAAGTCCACCAGAAACATTTAAAATTGCTTGTAGCAACCTGTAATCTTCACGGTTGTATTTATCCTTTCTGATAACAAGTGCCGTATTCTCGTCCAGCTTATCTTTTAAACGCAAAATTTTTGTTCTCTTGATCTTTCTCGACCTAAGATGTTTAATTTTAAAAGTACTATTTACAGAATGTGAGGAAGCGCTCAGGATATAGTCTTTTCCGGGAACCAACGTGTCACCCACTACGAATTGCAAAGCACCCGGAAAGGTGTTAACAGCAATCTCGTACTCCTGAAAGTAAGTGTCTCCGAAATTTTCCAGACCGTGTGAATCAAATTCGCTGGCTATCCACCCGGCTGCAAATTTATCGCCATCGTTTACATATCCGCGGCCATGCATCTCGGGCGAACAAAGGATATAGATGGATTGCTTGGCATATGATTTATCCTGAGCTTGCAACTGCAGGCCTGGTGTCGAAAGAAATAAAATTATCAAGAGTGAGATACGCATAATAGCAAATTCAGCTCCAATTTTACACAAATAATTGATAGCGAAAAAAATGTATATAGCTGCGATGATTAATCGAAGGACTGATTATTTGCAGATGCAAGTTCAACCAGTTTCAGATATTGCTCAGGATTAAGGTCATTATAGAAGAAGTTGATCGGATCGACCTTCACACCGTTCTTGATCACTTCATAATGGCAATGAGGGGCGGTGGATTTCCCAGTACTTCCAACATATCCAATTACCTGGCCTCTGGTAACGGTTTGGCCCATAAAAACTGCAAAACGCTGCAGGTGGGCATATTGAGTTTTGTAACCGTAACCATGATCAATAATTATGCTGTTTCCGTAACCACCTTTATTAAATCTTGCTGTGCTCACTTTCCCATCGCCAGTAGCATAAATAGGGGTACCTCTTGGTGCTGTAAAATCAATACCTTCGTGTAACTTGACTGTCTTGTAGATCGGATCGATTCTGTAACCATAACCGGAAGCCAACCGTACCAAATCCTTCTCAGATAATGGTTGAATCGCAGGAATCGAAGCAAACATCTTCTCTTTGTTTACTGCCAGGTGATATAATTCATCATAGGATTTCGATTGGATGTTGATTCTTCTGATCAGCTGATCGGCCTTAGCCGTGAGCTTTTTCATCATTTCCCCGTTTTCAAAACTACCAAAAGCCTCGTATTTGTCTGTTCCTCCGGAGCCCGCCTGTCTTATTGTACTCGGAATAGGTTCAGCTTCAAAGATGACCCTGTAAATATTATCATCCCTGTCTTCAAGTTCGTTTACAACTACGCCTAGCTGACCCACCTGCTTATCCAAAAACTCATACTGCAGGCGAAGTTCATTTATTTCCCGTATCAATAGCTTCTCTTTCGGAGAATCGAAATAAGAATAGGCTACAATGATTATCAGAGCGGCAAAAACAATCGCAGCTGATAAAAAACCAAGTACCTTTAGGGATATTTGTAATAATGAATATTCAACCTGCTCATATTTTAATGAGCGCGGATTATAATGATATTTGATTTTAGTCATTACTTCAGGTTTGAGCTTGTTTACCTATTTTTGTATATCTGAAAGGGTTGACTAATTTCGTTGTTTGGCTGAGCTCTTGTATTCTCAAATTTGAAGCCGCAAAGTTAAGAAATATCAAAGAAGAAAAGAACAAAAGTTATAAACAGAAATGGCCGTGGACAAGATCTATTTAGCAAATCAAATTCGGCAGGATTTCCTTGATTTTTTCAAGGAAAAGGAGCATAAGATAGTTGAGTCTGCCCCTTTAGTGATCAAGGGCGATCCCACCCTGATGTTTACGAATGCCGGCATGAACCAATTCAAGAATATTTTTCTTGCCGCAAGCCTTCCTGAAGAACAACGAATTACTGACACGCAAAAGTGTTTGCGGGTTTCCGGAAAGCATAATGATCTGGAAGAGGTGGGACTGGATACTTACCATCATACCATGTTTGAAATGCTTGGGAATTGGTCATTTGGAGATTACTTTAAAAAAGAAGCGATCCAATGGGCATGGGAGTTACTGGTTGACCGGTTTAAGATAGATGAGGATCGTTTATACATAACCGTATTTGAAGGTGATAAAGATGGTAGCCTTGAGGCGGATAAGGAGGCGAGGGATAATTGGAGTAAGATCCTGCCTGAAGAGCGGATTCTGAATTTTGGTAAGAAAGATAATTTTTGGGAAATGGGTAAATCCGGACCCTGTGGCCCGTGTTCGGAAATTCATGTCGACATAAGGCCGGATGCAGAAAGAAAGAAAGTGGACGGGAGAACGCTGGTCAATAAAAATGATCCACGGGTTATTGAATTATGGAATCTCGTTTTTATTGAGTTCGACAGGAAGGTGGATGGCACCTTGGTTCCCCTGGCCGCGAAGCATGTGGATACGGGGATGGGTTTTGAGCGATTGGTGATGGTGCTGCAAGGTAAATCCTCTAATTATGATACGGATGTATTTACTCCCTTGATGAGCCTCCTGGAAAGCAAAACAGGCATTAGTTATGGTGAAAATGAAGAAACGGACATCGCGTTTCGTGTGCTCTCAGATCATGTACGTGCAATTGCTTTTGCTATCGCTGATGGACAATTACCCTCTAATGTGGGAGCCGGTTATGTGATAAGAAGAATTCTACGCAGGGCAGTGCGTTATGCAT
>JACZTA010000265.1 GCA_022573915.1 Bacteroidota bacterium
GATAGCTGATTATCCGGATCCCGAGAGTTTTTTAGCTGCATTTTATAGCCCAAATCCCGCAGGGCCAAACTATTCAAGATTTGCCAATGTCGCTTTTGATTCCTTATACGTGAGGGCGATTCGGGAACCTGACGAAAAAAAACGAATGAGCTATTATATTAGTATGGATAGTATTATTATTGAGGAACTGCCGGTAATAGGATTATATTATGATCAGGTAGTGCGATTCTCCTCAAAAGGAATTGAGGGATTAGGAATAAACGCGATGAACTTGTTAAGCTTAAAAAATGTCCGGATGAAACTTGAATAATTAACTAATAACTCGTTACGGGCTTTGCGTAAGACTTTGCGCACTTTCCTTCTTCTCCGCCGACCTGTCCCTTGAATCCGCAGCTGGCGGAGAAGGAGGTAGCGGCTTCGCGGAGGCGATGCGCGAAGGCGATGTTGGCGGATTCAGCAAAGCAAGGCTGGCAGATATGGAGAGTAAGTGAGGTTAAAAATAATTCTAGACAAATGTTGCACTTAACCAAAGAAACTTATATTATCAATAAGTTATTGATTATCACTATATTAGTGATATCTATCTATTTCTCTACATTGAGTAGGTTGCAGGGACAACCTGCCCGGGGAAAATTTATGGAGGTAGCGGTGTTGGATCTGTATGCAACGGATAACGTAACCGACAGCACGTTCAAGTTTCTTGGCAGAGTGGGAGGAGGGATTGAATCATATTATTTTGTTACGAATAAGCTGGCCTTGGGAACAGGTGGAGATATCCTTCATGTTTTTAAACCATCGAATACAAACCTGTATTATAATCTGGCGATGAGATACTATCTCTTTGGTGATGGTTACTTACGATTTAAAACTCTTAATCAGGGTTTGTCATTCGAAGAATTTTATGTAGGAATGGGCATCAACAGGCATTTCGAAGATCATTGGTTCTGGGAAGTATCCGGTGATTATATAATTCAAAGAAAAGCGTTAGGGTTTAAAATTGGAATAGGGTACGATTTTAATTAAATGGAACTACTGATGGGTTATCTGAATTGGTTGTACATAGGTAACACACAGCGTTAGCATATGAGTTCAAAGGGAAAAACGATTATAGAGCAAGATTATATTGAGATCTTAGGAGCGAGAGTACACAATCTTCAGAATATTGATGTGCAAATACCACGCGATAAACTCGTGGTTATTACCGGAGTGAGTGGGAGTGGAAAATCTTCCCTTGCTTTTGACACCTTGTATGCCGAAGGACAACGCCGTTATATGGAAAGCTTCTCGGCATACGCCCGCCAGTTCATTGGTAGTTTTGAAAGACCTGACATTGATAAGATAACCGGCCTCAGCCCCGTCATCTCGATTGAACAAAAGACAATCAGTAAGAATCCACGCTCCACAGTAGGTACCCTAACCGAGATATACGATTTCATCAGGCTGCTATTTGCACGCGTTGGCGATGCTTATTCCTATGTTACCGGTAAACTGATGGTCAAACTTTCAGAGGAACAGATTCTGGTGAGGCTGATGCAGAGTTTTTTGAACCGCACGGTTCTTATTCTCGCTCCAATTGTAAAAGGTAGAAAAGGCCATTATCGTGAACTTTTTGATCAGATCAGGCGGCAGGGATTTTTAAAAGTAAGAGTAGATGGTGAAATAGTGGAAATCAAGGCCGGAATGCATGTCGATCGATATAAGGTACATGACATCCAGGTGGTAGTGGACAGATTAAAGATCATTAAAGACTCCGGAACCCGGTTATCTGAATCATTGCGAACTGCGATGAAGATTGGAAATGATTCTCTTATGATCCAGGAGATTGGTAAGGAAGACAACCATCAGGAGGAAGATAACGACGAAGATGCTATTGTCCATTATAGCCGTAGTCTCATGGATCCGGAAAGTGGAATCTCCTATGAAGAGCCTGCTCCCAATTCGTTTTCATTCAATTCGCCGTATGGTGCTTGTAAAGTATGCAATGGTCTGGGAACTATAAAAGAAGTAGATGTTGAAGGAATTATTCCGGATAAGAGCAAGAGTATTTTGGATGGCGGTATAACAGCCGTTGGCGAACTGAAAGATAATTTGGTTTTCAAACAGATCACCGCTATTGCAAAGAAGTATAAGGTGGATCTATCTATGCCTATTAATGAATTACCTGAGGAAATGCTCGAGCTGATATTACATGGTACCGGTGAAGAAACTATCAAAGTTGATATGGATTTTGGATCGGGTTCAAAACGATCTTATGATTTGAAGTTTGAGGGAGTCTTTCCAATGATCAAAAGATACCATTACGAATCCAGTTCCGATTCTATAAAGCGCTGGGCAGAAACATTTATGCAGAAGAATAAATGTCCGGAATGTGACGGAGCAAGGCTAAACAAAGAATCACTCCACTTTAAAATAGATGGGAAGAACATCGCTGAGTTAGCTTCAATGGATTTTCTTAAACTCAAGAAGTGGTTTACCAACCTTGAAGACCGGTTAACGGAAAATAAGAACATAATTGCTAAGGATGTTTTAAAGGAGATCAGGTCGAGGATCAATTTTTTATTAAATGTTGGCCTGGATTATTTGACACTTGATAGATCAGCTCGATCCTTGTCAGGAGGAGAGTCGCAGCGAATCAGACTTGCTACGCAGGTGGGTTCTCAACTTTCAGGTGTCTTGTATATTTTGGATGAACCTACAATAGGATTGCATCAGAGAGACAATCAACGATTAATTAATGCCTTAAAGGAACTGGTAGAATTGGGCAACACTGTGATCGTCGTCGAACATGACAAAGAATTCATGTTAGCTTCTGATTATATACTCGATCTTGGTCCGGGCGCAGGAAAGCACGGGGGTAGAATCATCGCGCAGGGTGAACCATCCATATTTAATAACGGAAATTCCTCTAGTGGCAATCTCAAACCCAATCTCTATCCTTCTTCACTCACCTCCGACTACCTCCGCGGCGTGAGGCGTATCAAAATTCCTGAAAAACGACGCAATAACGGAAGCAAGGCCTTAATTCTCACGGGAGCCACAGGCAATAATCTCAAGGATATATCGGTAAAGTTTCCATTAGGTTGTTTGATCTGTGTAACGGGTGTCTCCGGAAGTGGAAAATCATCGCTGGTGAATCTCACATTGTATCCTGCCCTGAGCAATCATTTTTATCAGTCGCGTAAACGTCCGTTGCCTTATAAGGACCTGAAGGGTCTGGAATACATCGACAAGGTGATCGAGATTGATCAGTCGCCTATTGGCAGGACGCCCAGGTCGAATCCGGCTACTTATATCGGAGTGTTTAGTGAGATACGGCAGCTGTTTTCTATTGTGCCGGAAGCAAAGATCAGGGGATATAAGCCCGGCCGGTTTTCCTTCAATGTTAAAGGCGGCCGTTGTGAACTTTGTCACGGTGGCGGATTACGGGTCATTGAGATGAATTTCTTACCCGACGTGCATGTGCTGTGTGAGAAATGCTTGGGTAAAAGATATAACAGGGAAACATTAGAAATAAGATTTAAAGGAAAATCAGTCAGCGATGTCCTGGATATGACCGTTGATGAGGCAGTCGAACTGTTTGATAAGATTCCGAATATACTCCATAAGATCAAAACCCTTCAAGATGTTGGGCTCGGATATCTGACCCTGGGACAGTCTTCAACAACCTTATCCGGTGGTGAAGCGCAAAGAGTCAAGTTGGCTTCTGAATTGGCTAAAAAGGATACGGGTAATACGTTCTATATACTCGACGAACCCACGACAGGGTTGCATTTTGAAGATGTGAAAGTTCTCCTGGATGTTTTGGAAAACCTCATCTCAAAAGGAAATACCATTGTGGTGATCGAGCATAATATGGAGGTTATCAAGATGGCTGATTATGTCATCGACCTGGGCCAGGATGGAGGCGCCAGGGGAGGTGAATTAATAGCAACCGGATCACCCGAAGAAATTGCAAAAGTTAAGAAAAGCTATACAGGCCAATACCTCTTAAAAGAACTGCAATCAGCTCATAATTAAGCTCTTTTTTATTAAAACCAAGCACGCACGTGCAGGCTGTGTTCCATGTCGGTAGCTAAATGTTTGGTATATTAGAAATATTAACAGCCCTGCTGGCTCATGAAATATCTTATCATTTTACTGGCAAGTCTGGTGCCAACCATTGCTTTTAGCCAGGCGCCGTTTCAAAAGACCTATGGCGGTACTGGTCTGGACTTCTCCTACACGCTTGATTACATCAGCGCCGATAGTTCGTATATAATCGGCGGAAAGACCAACAGTGCAGGACTGGGATTCTATGATGCAGTTTTGGCAAAGACGGATCAGGCAGGAACTATTCAATGGATCAAAATAATAGGGGGTATAGGAGATGACTTAATATCTTCGGTCATTCAAACATCAAACAATGGATTTATCGGCGCAGGTCTGACAACCAGTTTTGGTTCGGGAGGCTCAGATGTTTATATCGTTAGGACAGATGCTAATGGAGATACGTTGTGGACGAGAGCATACGGTAATACAATGGACGACTGGGCGAACAAGATCATCCAAACATCTGATGGTGGATTCCTCGTTGCAGGTGTATCTGAGATAAATCCGGGATTTGTATACGGGGCCTATTTTATAAAACTGGATGCACAGGGTGACACGATTTGGTCAAAGATATACCATTCCTTTAGCTATGAATATGCAAATGCAGTAATTCAAACATCTGATGGGGGGTACGTGTTTGCAGGAAATTCAAGGGGAGTGTCTAATGGTGGATTTGACTTCTTCCTCATTAAAACTGATGCGTTGGGTAACGTTTTA
>JACZTA010000266.1 GCA_022573915.1 Bacteroidota bacterium
TCAAATTAAACATCAAACAATGGAAGAAAGAAGAAGAATTTATCAACAACAAAAATTAGTATCTTGAGTCAAAACCCTCCTATAAATAATCAGGGAGTTTGTCCACTTTAGGCTGAATACATACAGTCTTACTCGTTGATTAGATCTCTGAGTCTTTGGGGCTTTGTTATATATACCAATGTTGCTAACTTGAAGTTTTATAATATCTAATAGTCTTAAAGTCTAGTAGAACATAAACATTCTATTAAAAGAACTTATCCAAATGGTACATACATACTTGCACGGGAAGAAGAACGAGAAGGTAGACCTACTATTCTGATACAATGGCATGATCCTTCTGGTAAGCCAAAGCACCAACCCTTTTGGCTTGATGTTGATAATGCTTCTGAAGTTCTCGAACAACTTGCTGCGTTCGCAAAAGAAGTTAAACAGGATTTGAGTAGTCAGTGAAAATAATTTTAAAGAGATACACTACCAAAAATCTCGCGGGTTGGGCAGCCTATAAACCCTTTATATATGTTTCGATTTTTTTCCTTGATTTAAATCTTACCCCTGGTAGAACCAGATCTGGCCCCAGTAGAAAAATCTTCTTATCCTTGACTATAATTCTCTTCTTTTCTTCCGGATTGTATTTTTTATATTCACTGATATAAACATAATCAATGCCTGTATCAGAATAATTCTTTTTTATTGCAATAAACTTTGCTTTACGAGCTTTTAGCTTTAAACTAAATGCAGTAGAGATGGAAACATTTAATATTTTTGCCAATGCGAGATTTGCGATGGGATAAAAAGGGAGGAAATTGTGGGAGTGATGATTCGAACGACCCTTGTTTACACGTTCACACTCCCGCTCTTTCCTCTTCTGGAAATTAACCAGATAACTTATTAATGCTCCAGCTAAGAATGCTTTGAATTTATCCATATCACAAAAACAAAATTCTGCTGCAGATCTCGTTTTAAAGCCTTCCATCATTCTTATTTTTTCAAATCCTCGAACCACATACGTATGAGATGAAGGGATATAGCCAAGCCAATTTTTTTCAACAAGGATTTGAAGATGTTTCTTGACTGTTTTCGTAGATTTTATCTTGAGATCGAACGCAATCAACCCCAGATCTTTGTTGCGGATTTTTATTGCCCCACTACATACGAATTTCAAGTACACAAAGAGTTGAAAGGACCTACACAATCTATTTGACAATACAGATTGGCACATTTCAATCGGTATGTAAATTGATTTAAATACGTCTAAACAGCTGTTGCGCGGCTCCTTATAGTTGAACTTGTTTATCATTGAAAGATCATTTTAGACAATTGTCAGGCATTTTAAGCAATATCTTATATTAATCGAGCACGGTCATTATCTCATTTTCCAATTGTTTATAATCTCTGATGAATTCATCCAATGTCATATCGGGTTTCTTTTTACGTCTTATGATATCCTCAATTATATCTATTACGCAATGAACTATTTTACTGTGATTTCCTAATGGGCGCGGGTTACCATTTCTATAAAGAACATAGGAGGACTCGTTCATCTTAATCCTATAATCCTTAATAATGATACAGGTGAATTCAGAATTCGGTTTTCTTCCCTTTTTGGCAGGTGATCTTTCAGAATTACCGTTGGAATTGGTTGTATTATTATTTAGTAATTTTGTCATCATCGGTCATTTATAGTTGTCTATAGTGATTGATAAACGCAGAAGGGGGGAGCATTTTTTGCTCTCCTTTTCTATTTTATAATATCTTCCTGTTATATTTCTTTTGGCTTTCAAGCGCTTCTAGTATTTCACCCTTTTTGTAATATTTGCGAGAATTGATATGGTATGCTTTTAAGATACCCTGCTTGGTCCACTGGTGAATTGTTACTTTTGAAACCTTAAAGAGCATTGCGACCTGATCTGGTTTTAATAGGGTGGTTTCCTGTTCTCTATTATGTGGGAAATAATTTTTTAGCTCGGATTTTAGACAATCCTGTAGCATTTCCTTAAAATCTTCTATGCTAAATTGGGTTAAGATTATTTGCTCCATAAATGGTCGTTTAGTGAAGCAAATTTAAGACGGGACTTTAGTAAAAAGTGGTTATGTAACCGGTTACTATTTTTATTTAGATTTTTGTTTGTTTACTGCGCTTATTTCCGTACCAATTTGTGCAAGGACTTGATTCAATTTTGTTTTAATCTGTGTTAGATCTTTTAATTTTCCTAGATCGGTTTTTCCGGAAGTTCTGATCTGTGAAATCCTTTGTAATGTTTTATCAGGCTTGAATCCAGTCAAGATATAAATACAGTTTGCCAAAGCTGCCCTGTTGGTTGAGGTTAAAATAACTTTGTAGTCTTTAAAATAAATCTCAAATAACTTAACTAACTGTTCAACTGTTAAGTCCAAGTCATCAATTTCGTCAGGTAGGTGACTAAGTTTTATTCTCGATAAGTCAAGTACATCGTTATCTAATGAAGGCCGTTCTAACTCTTCTTTTCTACTGCTTAAAAAAGTTAAATATTTATCAAAAGCTAGAACCAATCCTGTGTCACCGGGATTAAATAAATTCATTTCAGTCAAGTTCCCTTTGGTCCTTAGAAAATCTCGGTAAATTTTTATAATTGAATTTGGTTTGGATGGTTTGATATCAAGTTCATTTATAAGATATTCAGTATGATCTGCATCAGTGGTTTTCAAAATTTCTATTACCCTATTGCTCTCGACCTCAATTAACATGAGAACGGATTGCTTCCCTTGTTGGGATGATACTTTCTCAGTTTCAAAGTACTTCGATATTAATTGTCCAAAGTAAGAATGGTAAGAATCAATAGTACTGTATTCCTTGAGTTTGTGCTTGTTTGCGAAGTATTCTCCTGGTTCTAAAGTATTTTCATCCATTTTTGCTCTTCCGTTCGTGTAATTTGAATAATTTATACCACTTTCAGCGAAGGTATTTTGTTCCAAATTTGTTTCATTTCAGTTTCTTTGACCTTATTTGTGATTTTAATATACTTTTTGAATACTTTGTAATCTTTATGACCTGTTATTGCCATAACCGTTTCAGGTCTCATGCCTTTTTCAAGCGATAAGGTGACAAAGGTCCTTCGAGCTGTGTGGGTCGAAATGAAATCATACTTTGGTTTAATAAATTCAATTCTTTCAGCTCCGCTGTATTTAACCAAAGTTATTGACTCATTTATTCCTACTTTTCTACCCAACTCTTTTAGATACTTGTTTGTTTTTTGGTTTGAAATGACGGGAAGACAGTAATCATATTTTTTCAGTATCTCAATGGCAAAATCATTAAGAGGGATACTTATTGACTCCTTAGTTTTTTGAGTATGCAATGACCAGGAATTAGCCTTAATATCATCTTTCTTGAGGTTGTATATATCTGAAAATCTCTGACCTGTAAAACAACCAAAACAGAAAACATCTCTTACTTGCTCTAATCTTTTACTTTCAGTTAAATTGAATTCAAAGAGTTTAAATAGTTCATCTTCACTTAAATAGATAATGTCTGTCTCATAAGAGGCTACTCTGAATCTGGTAAAATCTTGTTTTATATTGTAATCATGATCGATTGCCCAACGAAGGAAGGTTTTAAGCCTGGCAATGTCCTTAGCTATTGAACTATTCAAATGCTTCAGGTCATTAATGTAATAGTTCAGAAAAACTTCAAAAAAGTTTAGATTTATGGATTCAAATGTAATCTTGCGCTTCTTTCTACTTTGAAAATCTATTAGGTGGTTAAGCAGCGTAACATACTTCTTGGTTGTATTCTTTTGCCACCTCGAATTATTGATCTCAATAAACCGTTCAAATACTTCTATGACGGATTCTCTTTCTTTTGGATTTGAATGGTGTAACTCACTTAATTGTTGTCTAATTAATTCTGAAGATGGTATTTGTCCGTTAAGTTTAAGAGTTCTGTAAATTGTATTTACATCTTCCTCTAATTTGTTTAGATAATTGTTGAAGGCTTCACTTCCTGCTACTGGGCTTTTTACTCTATGCCTTTTTGAGTTCCAGTTAACAGGCCTAATGGTCTCACCAGTTGAGAACTTTAATCTGTTACCCTTAAAATGAAAAATGAGATAGATAAGCGTATCTCCTTTGGACGTAGGTTCCTTGAGATAAAAATTTACAGTTGCCATAATTATTAGTGTTTAGGTAGGTTAATTAAGAATTGATAAACGCAAATCAAATATAGTAAAAAATATAGAGGGGACACCGTAGGGGACACATTTTTATTTATTTAGCTTAATTCTACTTGATTCTAATTCCAATAAATTCAACTGAATTAGCTTTAATTACGAACATTCTATGGCAGACTAAATAAGGTTAGAAATGAAAGGTTCGAGTCCTGCCCCCGCTACTATGAGATCGGACACGGTAATTATTATTTCACCGTAGTCCGGTTTTTATGTTTACAGTATACGTTTTACATTCTCAGAAATATGATAAGATATATATTGGATACACATCAGATCTTGAATCCCGGATTGAATCTCACAATAAGCTGTCTAAAAAAGGCTGGACGAGGAAGTTTAGGCCTTGGAGATTAATACACACAGAGGAATTTGATATGAAAGAACAGGCAATGAAACGAGAGCGTCAATTGAAATCTTATCAAGGAAGATTATGGATAAGAAAAAAAATTGCAATGATTAATCCAATAGGATAGCTAAGCCTTTAAACTCATATTGTTGGTAAAACTTATCTCTGATATTCACCACATATACATAGACGCCGTCCTGAAGCATTGCTCCTTCGTTAAGGTTTCTTCCGTTCCATC
>JACZTA010000267.1 GCA_022573915.1 Bacteroidota bacterium
AAATAATAGACCGACTATTCCGAAAAGAATCAAGTAAAAGTCGGTTATATCAGAAATGATAATGAAAAGAAAAACTAAGGCGCTCACAAAGAGTAAGAGACCACTCCTTATTGAGATAATAGGGGTAGACGGTGGCACTGTGATTTCTGTATAAGGGCTGTTCATCGGATTACATAATTATTAGGTGTATATTGTTTAATGTTTATTGCTATAATTTGAGTATAAGCGTTTAATAAAAGCAAGGGGTAAGTGCAATAATATTCCCATAATCAATCGCTACACTGATTTATATAGTTTTCACCTTAGTTAATACTTGAATAATTCACCATAGCATTATACCTTGGGCAAATAATTATGACTAACCAAGAAAATAATTCACTGAAGATCGGGATTTCAACCAGTTCCTTTGGATTGATGGATGAAAAACCGATCAAGATGCTAAAAGAAAAGGGATACGAAGTAATCCTGAACCCGCACGGCAGGAAGCTCACAACAGAAGAATCAAAGCAATTTATAAAGGATATGGATGGGCTTATAGCCGGAACTGAAGATCTTTCTCAAGATGTATTGAATAGCAACAAATTGTTGAAAGTAATATCGAGATGTGGAGTTGATGTTTCAAATGTAGATTTAAATACAGCTAAAGAGAAAGGTATTACGGTATGCTCGACACCGGATGCGCCAACCGAAGCGGTCGCTGAATTGGCATTGGGGCTAATTCTTGCTCTCCTTCGCTTTATCCCTTCCACAGACAGGAAGATAAGGGCGGGGGAATGGAAGAAGTCTATGGGAAACCTCCTTCAAGATAAGACTCTCGGAGTAGTGGGACTGGGAAGGATAGGACGCCGATTAATTGAGATCACAGAACCGTTTAATCTTAATTACCTTGCATTAGAGGTTTTTCCTGACACTGAATTTGCTGAAAAGAGTTCTGTAAAAATAGTAAATCTTGATGAAATTACTTCAAAATCTGACATTATCAGCGTTCACGTTCCTTTGAGTAAAGAGACTAAGAACCTTATCGGAATAGCTCAATTTGATATGATGAAACCATCATCAATTATTATTCATACTTCTAGGGGCGGCGTGGTCGATGAATCAGCGTTAGAAACTGCCCTCAGGGAGAAAAAAATTGCAGGCGCGGGACTTGACGTATATGAATCTGAACCTTATGAAGGGCCGCTAAGGGAGTTCGAAAACGTGGTTATGACAGCGCATATGGGTTCTTACGCTAAAGAATCCAGAATTCAAATGGAAACGATGGCGGCAGAAAATTTGATTTCCGCAATGGAGGAAATTCAAGCATAGGATTGATTTCGGAATATAAAGAGTAGACAAAATTTATTAAAGTTTGGAGCAATTAATTATGGCAGTACATTACCAAACTTTATATGGAGGATCGTAATAGAAGTGTACTTCATTCTTACCTTCTTCCAAATACACAGCCCAAAAAGTGCCATATGCCGGAAAAATTTCCGATTCGATACCATTGATACGACACTTCCAAAATGTGCTATAATTATTTGATACTACCAATATCCCGTCGCCATCCAATTCAACAGTTAAATTGATCTTATCCGGGGAATATTTTTCAAGGGAAATACTCGTCTCTTCATGTTTGGTTATATTAATATTTGAGATCAGCGTAATGGATTTTTCAATATAAACTGTTTGCCGTAAAGAATCCAGGCTTGCAAGGGACATACTTGTTAATAAATCCTCAGTGTTATTAAAAGTTTTAACTTGATTAGTGATGAAAAAGCGAGGTAAAACAGATTTGTTTTCATAAACGAAAAGTTGTTTATTTCCGAAAATATTTTCCTTGATCCTTTCAATTACTTTTTCGTGCATTGATAACGTTCCAAGGGGTTTATCGGGTACGATGATAGCCTCCAGATCCATTTCGATAATCGGAGTCCTTGATATTATATATTTTGTGTTTGCCAGAGAGAGTAAATTCAGCCTATAATTATCTTTAAATACTATTTCATTCTCTTTTTCAAATAAATGGAATAAATACACACGATTACCCCAATAATTAAAATAATAATAATAAAACTTATTATTGTTAGTGAAAGGTTCAATAACTTTCGCCCAGAATCGTTGATACCTTTCAGGATATAGATTGATGTAGCCGTCCACCGTTTCTAATCCATATGCGTTAGCAAAAGCGGGATGAAGGACGAAATTTTTAATATTAAAAATTGTAGCAACCCTAAAGGGGGTACCGTCTTGTTTTTCAGATAATTTCTTATATACTTCACTATTATAGTTTGCTGTGTAGCTGCCATGTTTGATCCAAGTAAACAGATGATTCATTTTGAATTTGAGGGAACTAAATAATAACAATCCAAAAAGTGTAAAAATTAAAATGTTACTCGCTTTCCAAGTTAAGTTACTACGTCCGATCCTTATGGGGATCAACAAGCCTTTAAATCTATCTTTAATGATCTCCAAACTAAGAGCGGCGCTCAATCCACCAAAGAAAGCACTAAATTCATAGAATCTGTCAAAGTGAAATCCTCTTAAGAATGAGATTTGATCTATCAATATTAATCTCACAAGATTAATCAAAGATATTCCTACCGTTGATAATGCAAATAATATGGATATTCGGGTAAACAGAGAGTTTTTAAATCTTACAATAAATAGAGATAGCATAATCAAGAACACTGGTACATAGCCTATAACAAATAAAAATTTTAGTCCCCTGATAAAGCTCTGCATATATGTCTTCACACTTATTGGGCCATTTGCATCCGCATATATACCCCAATCAGCCCTATGTGAAGAATTTGAATTTAGCAGCAGAGACCAAATCTCAGTAGTATAGAGACTGAATGTAACCGCAATGAATAGCAATAAATGTATTACGTATTTATAATTTGTTTTTTCTCTTACTAAAACAAACCATAAAAGAAGGTAAATAGATGTAAACGGTAGCGTCCAAACCAAAGACGAAGAGTAAGAATAAAACAATCCGAGAGCGAATATAAGGACTATCTTTCTTTTCGGAGAAAAACTCTCTAACCTCTCCAATGACCACAGAACAAATGGAAAGAAAGCAATTCCCATTTGCATATAAATCATATTGGTTGAAAACAGTGCAAAAACACAACCGGCATAAATTCCGGAGAGATCTGAAAATTTAAGATATTCAACAGTTAATTTATAAGTGAAATAACCGCCCATGAATATTTGTGTTAATACAATTATTACATACGCAATCCAACCGGGAAAAACTACGAAGAGCAGAGTAGTGAAATGCGGATAAACCATGTCGTTTGCAAGCCGATCGACTCCGGAGCCCATAAGATGGTACCAATAATTAGTCCCATTGTTAATAATCTCAGATGATAGAGATATTTCTCGAGGTATAAATTGATCACCTGTATCGTGAATTTCCATATAAGAAAAGGGACCTAACATTATATATTCTAATATGATCCAAAATGAGATAATCAAAAAAAGTAATACCTTTTTCTTCAGGATTATATCAATCATCTGAGACTGCTCAATTAACTGAGTTATTTTCAATTTTCTTATTCCTTATCATTCGTTTGAGAATCGAGACAGAGAACGATCCCAAACTGGCGGGAGTCAGTTGATACAGATAATTATAACTGTTCATAAAAATAGGTATAAGGAATAATATTCATTCCTTGAGTGAACTCAAAGCCATTCTAAAACCTTCAAGATTCCTTTGCTGATTACCGACCTATGTTTAGACGATGAATCATTTTTAGATAGATTCTGAAAATTATCACAATACCAATCATATGATTCGCATATCATATCACTGTTACTGTATTTAGCATTCCATTCAAGTTCTGTGTGAGCTTTAGAGAGATCAAAATATAATTCCCTTCCATACATAAGGGAATGATAATCTCCGAGTGGCGACAATCCTAATTTACTGGTGATCTTCATGGCACCTATCGTCAAATGAAACGGCAAGCTAACTATTTTAGAACTACTTCCCGCATAATCAATAAGATCCTGAAGTAAATCTCGCATGGTACCATATTCCTCAGCCCCTATATTATAGACCGATGCACCAATTTTTTCTGAGGCCAAAATTATGGCATTAATCAGATCATTCGAGTGTATGAATTGATATACGTTGTTGCCTTTCCCAAGGACAGGTATGTTTGTCCCTGCTTTGATCCATCCAAATAAGATTGAGAATATACCCAATCGCCCATGTCCTAATATTGTTCTCGGTCTGATGATTGTAACATCGAGACCTTTTTTGATATAATTAGATATTACTTTTTCTGCAGCGAACTTTGCTTTACCGTACTCTTCCATAGGTGTAGGACTTAAATTTTCGTAAACAGGATTTTTCTTTGGTACTCCATAAATGGCGCTGGATGAGATATGGATTACCTTTCGAACCCCAGAATTCAAACAGATTTCAAGAAGATTATCCGTGCCTTGAACATTTACCGACCAGAAGAGTTCCCTATCTTTTACAAGGGGTACCTGTGCCACACTGTGAATGACGATATCAACCCCTGAACATGCCTTTTCAACTACATTTTTATCTCGCACGTCACCCTTGAAAACTTCAAATTCCTCCAATTCTCCCGGGGGATCCTCAAGATCAAATAGTCTTACATTGTGATCCCTTCGTTGTAGTTCCAAGGCGATTAGACTGCCGAGATAACCGGATGAGCCAGTAACTAAAAATATAGACATCTATCTCCTAAATAATTCCACGGAACTTTTCTTTACTAAATATCCTACATCAGCTGCTTTTAGTAAAACC
>JACZTA010000268.1 GCA_022573915.1 Bacteroidota bacterium
CTCCACTAGCTTCAAGATTAGTTGAAGAAACAGATGCCAACGATGACTGTCCTGCTACCGCAAGTGTACCGCTGCTCACCAAGGAGCTTGTGGCGTTTATGATGTCTGCAGACAACGTTCCTGTTGCAGTGAGATTGGAGGTGGTGAGATCGGCCGTTGTGAGAGTGTCTGAGAGTGTAAGGTTCGTGCCGGTGGCGTTTGCGAAGGTAAGGCCCTGGAGAGATGAAACTCCCGTAGCAATAAGCGTTGCTATCTGGAGGTTGGCTGTCCCCGTTGCATTGGTAAACGTAAGTCCCTGCAAACTTGAATCTCCTGTTATGGTGAGCGAGGCTGCCTGAAAGTTGCCGGTTCCGGTTGCATTGACAAATGTGAGACTCCCCGACACGGTAATATCGCCAATAACATGCAAGGTCGAAGACGGGCTGGGTGTTCCAATACCCACATTCCCATTATTATAATAAATATTGTTTCCAGATGCTTGCCAGGTGTGATGAGTACTTGTTAAAGAAATTAACGAAATCGCTAATAATAATGTAATGGTTTTCATAGATTTTAAAATTTAGTGCACATTTTATTTTTTCTTGCCTTGCTTATAACGGCAGTCCGTCTAAAAACCGCTTGTTGGGTTATAAAATCTAAGTTAAATATAAAGGATTTGGATAAAATGACCGGATAATCCGGGAAAGTTGAAATTTGGGTTTTAAGAAGCCGATCCCGAAGTGTCGGGAGGCTTTAAATGGATTTGTTAAGGAGGCCTTGTTGAAGAACAAGCGAACAAGCGTTGACAGGAACGCTTTGAACCTGGCTGGTCCTAAGATGTTGACGATTCTCCTGAAGCTGTAAGCGATAAACATCAGTCCGACATCAGCTTCAGCTCTTTGGATGCCTTTTTTTGTGAGCACATAGTCAAAGCCCCATTGTCGTTTGATGGTGCCGAAAGGATGTTCAACGATGGCCTGCCGCTGTTTGTAAAGCACAGGGTGTTGTTCAATATTTTTTCGGTTTTGCTCATATACAGGAGTGTATACATTTCGCTCGATGAGTCTTCCGTTTTTGGCAGAGGTGCACAGATGTCTTGCTATGCATCCTTTACAAGCCTTGGTTCTATACTGTTTGAAAGAGGTTTGGTTAGAGCGGCCCCGGTGTTTTGTGTATATGCTTCCATTGGTGCTCAGGCGGTGTCTCTGCGGGCAGATATAGCAGTCATTTTCTTGATCATAAACAAAATGTTTCACGTTGTATCCGGGATCGGGGGCATTGGAAGCCGGAGCAGGGACAGCCACGAGGGTATTGATGCCCAGGTTCTGTGCAATCTTGAGTTCGCTGCCGGTGTGGTAACCTTTGTCGTAGAGAGCAGTAAAGTGGTTATTACCAAGGATGGACTTAGCTCTTCGAAGCATGTTACCCAAGGCTTTGGAGTCATTACGGTTGGTCACTTGATAATCAATGGGCAGGCAGTATTTAGCATCCACAGTAGATTGAACGTTGTAAGCCACTTCGGTGATATTGTTACGGATGATCATGTGTCGGCTGTCGGGGTCAGTGGTCGAGATTTGCTCTTGACCAGTATCATCAAGATGCTTTTGTAGCTTTTGGTAGTTGTCTTTTCGCTGTTTATGTTTGTCGATTTCACCTTGAATCTGCTTGTTTTTATCATCATTATCGGCCTGTGCCAGCAACCGGTTATATTGTTCAAGTTTGTTATCAATATACTGGATGTGACGGTTGATCTTCTTTTGGTTGTAGTTGTTCTTTTTGGAGTTTTGAGCCCGTAATTTGGTACTGTCCCCGGCAATAAGCTTCCCGCCAATGAGGTCAAAGTTTTTTGCGATCTGAACGGTGGCGCGAAACACTTTTTTAATGGCCTTTGGATTATCGCGCCTGAAGTTCGAGATGGTGTTATGATCAGGCGTTAACCCTTTGAGCAGCCACACCTGTGTGCCGAAGCACTTCGGTGCGCAGGCACATCACTTCGATGTTTCGATTGCATTCCTTTTCCAATGCCCGCGAGAAACATATCCGGTTCAGGTATCCGTACATAAATAGCTTGAGTAAATCAGACGGATGGTAAGCAGGTCTGCCATTCTCAATAAATTGAGTTTTAAAGCCATAATCAGCCAGCGGCAGGCTATCGACAAACAAGTCGATGATGCGCACCTCGTTTTCAGACCCGATGGCTTGTTCCAGACAGAAAAATTCTACCTGGCTGCGGTCTTTTCCTTGTATGAATTTCATAAAAGAAAGATACGGAAAACGGCTATGAGCAAGATAAATTAATCCCGGAAGTTACCCACAAATTGGCTGGGGGTTTTTAGACAGTCTGACGGTCTGGGCTAAGAAACGTGTGGGTTTTGGAACACGTTTGTGTCAGCCGAAAAGCAAGTATTATTTGTTGTGATAATTTTCATTCTACCTATTTAGCCCGCATGTTTTCTTAGCCTTTGTTGTGCCCAGTGCTTTTTACCTTTTTAAAAGTCCATCTTTATTGCTCGGAAATAGATTATCATGTTAGACCTAAATTTTTTAATACCGTCATTTCCTTCTTCGTAAAAGTCCTCGCTTTCAAATTCTACCAGTCCATATACCGGCTCGCTCTCGTACATGTTCGGCAGAGCTGTCAATGTCAGCTTGGTATTGTTGCAAGGAACGTCAATTCTTAATTGCAACGAGTCCGTCTCGTAGAGTTTGTATATTGGGAACTCATCTACACTCAATAGATGTTTCACAGTCGCTTTATTGTCACAGATAGTTACAGCAAATCCCAAGGTTGTGAAAATTCCGAATCCTCCATCTATGTGCAAACTGTCACTAGTCCAGTAGTAAAATGCTTTGAAAGGCATACTGGCTGTCGTGTCCTTTGTCGAGTGAACTAGCTTACCTTCCTCAAATAAGTCCCATTTCAGCTGATTGCTGTAAATCAGTCCTAATGTATCAAGTTCATTAGCTCCCAGGGGTGAGATATATTTCTCCGCTTCGTGCTCTATGTCCGGGTCAATTGTGAAATCTTCTCCACTCTTGGTTGTCTGTCCGCAGGTCTGAAAGGCAAGTCCAACGGCAAGGAGCAGATATGTAGGTGTTCTTGTCATTTTTAGCATTGGGCACAACTTATTTATATGAATACCTTTTTACCTATCCCTTACACATAACCAACCCATTTAGGTTGTTATGTTGTAGGGGATTGCATAAAAAGCATTCCTATTCTGCTTAAAATAACACTTTTCTTTAATGCCAATCCCGTTTAGGTAAGTGAGTTCGTAGTCCCACAAGCTCAAGATCCATGCACAGACCACGGACGGAAGGGAGCAATGAGAACCGCCAATGTAAAAGATGATTATTGTTAGGAATGGGAAATAAAAAAAACGGACTTGTTCAATATAAAGCCAACCCAACCGATGACTTTCAGATTTGTGGCAATATCTTCATCCGGTAAGAAAGGTGGGATTGCGGATCTGGGTCTTGATTTAACAAATTACGATCTCGTCAAATCATTCTTCGATCTAATGGAGTAGTCTTACTGAATACAGTAGGAAATAAGTTTTACAAAATTATAATGAACGGAGTTGTCCACATTTTGAGGATAAATACATTTGAACAAAATTTCGTTTTTCTGTAACATTCAATATGAAAGAATTTGAACGTTATTTACGCTATGTCATTCCGGGATTAGTTTTTATTATACTTCTAATCTTGTTCTTAGCATTATCGAACTATGATCTCTTAATTTCTAAATTTAACGAGGTATCTTTTAGCAAACTAATTGTGATATTATTTAGTTCAGGGGGAATCGTATATATATTCTCAACAATATATTGGACCTACTTTCGCCTACGATTCCCTTTAGACCACACTAAAATAATTGATGACCTTGATCAATGGGTAACAATAGTTGATACAAAAGGAATAGATAAAAAAATATCAAATAAGCAAGATGCATGGAGTGTTTTAAACACCTTTTGGTATTGGAAGCAAGAAAAACTACAAGCTATTGATTCAAAAGTTGACCGAATGTCGGATATAACTCATGGTTTGGGAACAACGTTTATTGCCATGTTTATTTCCCTTCCTGCATGGGCATTAATTAGATATGATGGTGGAGATGGATTTGACTTTATCCTTTATGATCTTATCTCTTTATTTATTTGGGTTGTATTACTATTAGTTATACGTTACAATTATTTGAGTTCTTTAAAAAATTACAAAAGTTTCATTGATATTACTTTTGCAAATATCGTTAAACGAGAATTTGATAAAAGTGACCAAAAAAAAGTAGAAATAGTTTATCCCGAAAATTAATATTTTTGTCTCATTGTTAATCTTAAGTATTCAGAGAAAACAATAATTTTGTACTTGAATTTCGGATTTAGTGCTATGGTAGAACGTTGGTAATTTCTGAATACCATTCAAACTACGTTACCAAATTCTAACTTAAGAATTTTATCATTTGTTTTACCTATATTTTACCCATAAATAAAAAAAGCTCGTAATTTATTGAATTACAAGCTTTTATAAATTTACTTAGTGAACCCGGAGGGACTCGAACCCCCAACCTCCTGGTCCGTAGCCAAGTGCTCTATCCAATTAAGCTACGGGTCCCCTTTTGAAAGATAGAAGATATTTGAATATAGATATTTGAGTTTAGATTTGATTTAAATTGACATTGGACCGCGGACCGAAGACAGCAGACTGGAGACCGTAGACTTTCTCCCTACCATTTATGCTCCCCTTCTCCATACTCT
>JACZTA010000269.1 GCA_022573915.1 Bacteroidota bacterium
CAGAATTATAATCAGAAGTATAAATAGCAGGAAGTAAACGATCTGGAAGTGATTTGCATGTACAGCCAATGCCACGCTTATTGCCGTTATGCCTGCCCCGACCAGATACTTACCCCTGTAAGCCATCAACACCCCCAAAATAGTAGGTGCCATATAACCAATGACACGGAGCTTTCCGGTATGGCCCACATCAAAAGAGACTATGAAATACGTAGACAGCGCAAACGATATCGCACCAATAATACTCAGCCACCTGTTAACACCAAGCAAGATCATCAACAGGTAGAATCCCAGCATCATTGAAAATATTAATCCTGTTTGCGAGGGTAATTTCAATTTAACGATCCTCTCAATGTAGACGACAACGTTATTCGGATAGCTAGTAGTTATCTGGAAAGTGGGCATCCCGCTAAATAATGTGCTTGTCCAAAGAGGATCCTTGTGGTGCGCCTTCCTGAACTCGAGAATCTCGTGATTCATCCCCTTGGTCTGAACCTTATCGTGTTGCTTGAGAACCTTTTGCTGAGTGAGTGGATAAAAGAAAATAAGCGTTAGGATGTAAAAAACAGCTATCGCCAGAAGATGCCAGCCCAGAGATATGAAGGAAATTTTTCTCATTAACAGAATTTTCTTTGATGCGTAAATATAAATATATTATTCGTTTAATGATGGCAATTTTATTCCAACAGATCTCCGCCAACTATCACTTAATTTAGCCACTAAACCTTAACGCTTTGCGATTGAAAATTGATGTTCTGAGCTTAATTTTTGTATCATTGCAAGCATAAATTGCTATCTCCGGAATGGGCATTGTTAAGAGACAGAGCTTACAAAATACCATCATTTCCTATTTGGGTCTAACGATAGGATACCTCAATTTTATTTGGTTATTCCCAAACTATTTCGCTCCTGAACACTTTGGATTAATTCAGCTTCTTGTTGCGATATCAGAAATACTCTCTCAATTTTCATTAATAGGGATCAATAGTACCATTATCAAGTTCTTCCCTTTTTTCAAGGATAAGGAGAAAAAGCATCATGGGATATTGTTTTTTTCATTCATAGTGGCGCTGATCGGGATGCTGATCGTGTCAGGACTGTTTATAGTATTTAAGCCAATGATCCTGGAATCATTTGCCAAAGATTCCACCCTGATCGCTGATTATTATATCTATATTTTTCCACTGACTTTTTTCCTTCTTTTTTATGAAGTTCTCAATGCATACTCGCGAGCCTTGCTGAAAAGCGTGGTACCTAATTTTATAACAGAGATCCTTCGCAAGGCCTATGTGTTCATTATCATCCTGATATTTTCTCTGGGTCAGATTTCCCTGGGAAGCTTTTTACAGCTTTTCGTAATAGGTTATGCGCTGCTTCCCCTGGGTATCACGCTCTATTTGATGTACATAAAGCAGTTTGATTTAAAACCTCGTATGTCTCCTGAATTAAAAAGTAAAATTGGTGAGATGATGAAATACGGATCTTATGCACTCCTCGGGACTTCGGCTGCTATTCTTGTTGGTAAAGTGGACATAATCATGGTTGCCGGAAAGGTTGGACTTGATTACACGGCTTATTATTCTGTGGCTTTTCTGATTGGTGTTACGATTCATATCCCTGCACGCGCTATCGCGATAACTTCGATACCACTCATATCCAACGCATGGAAAAATAATAACCTTGGTGATATCAATTCGCTCTATAAGAAGAGTGCCATGAACCAGATGATCATCGGAATACTTCTTTTCACCCTGGTTTGGACCAACGTCGACAGCATCATGGATATTTTACCTGATAAATACGCCGGGGCGAAATTTGTGATCCTTTACATTGGTTTGTCAAAACTCATTGACATGGCATGCGGACTGAATGGAGGGATTATCATGACTTCAAAATATTACCGGTTCATTTTCTTTGTCAATGCCTTACTGGTTGGGCTAACCATTGCTACCAATATTATTTTCATAAATCAGTTTGGTTTTGTAGGTGCCGCCATCGCAACCATGATCACCATCGTTGTTTTTAATTTTATGAAGCTGGTTTTCCTGAAGATCAAATTCGATTTGAATCCATTTACTCTGCAGACCTTTAAGGGTATCCTGATATTTGGCGTTGTGCTTGTGATAGGTTACCTGGTCCCTGAACAACCCGATATAATTATGGACATCCTTATCCGGTCGGCAGCGATAGGAATTGCTTTTCTAATTCTACTCCTGACTTTAAGGCCATCACCGGAAATCCAGGATATCTTTCGTGGATTCGTTAATCGATTTTCCGGTAAAAGGTAACTACAAATTAAATGTCGAATTTGATTCCTTGCGCCAGAGGCAGTTCGTCACCGTAATTAATGGTGTTCGTTTGCCGGCGCATATAGGCTTTCCATGCATCCGATCCTGATTCACGGCCGCCGCCGGTTTCTTTTTCACCTCCAAAGGCACCGCCTATTTCTGCTCCGGAGGTCCCAATATTCACGTTGGCAATCCCGCAATCCGAACCGTTATGAGCCAGGAAGTATTCTGCTTCGCTAAGATCTTCAGTGAATATAGCAGAGGATAATCCTTGTGGTACATTATTATGGATCGCGATCGCTTCATCCATATCCTTATATTTCATGAGATAAAGCAATGGGGCAAAAGTCTCTTCCTTCACTATTGCAGCGTCTGAATCCATCTCTGCTATACAAGGGATCACGTAGGTTCCGGATTCATATCCTTCGCCTTCTAAAACTTCACCGCCAAAGATGATGTTGCCGTTTTGTTCTTTTGCAATTGCTATTGCATTGGTGAAATCCTCGACCGCACCGGTATCAATCAGCGGTCCGACATGTGATGATTCCTCCAGCGGATTTCCATATTTCAACTGCTCATAAGCTTTGAGCAGTTTCTCTTTAAACTCTTCATAGATATTTTCATGGATGATCAACCTTCTTGTGGAAGTGCATCGTTGGCCTGCAGTTCCCACTGCACCAAATACGACGGCACGCAGGGTAATATCGAGGTTGGCTTTTTCAGTTATAATTATTCCGTTATTCCCTCCCAGCTCCAGGATGGTTTTTCCTAACCTTTCTCCTACTTTTTGCGCTACTCTCCTGCCCAGTGGAACAGAGCCTGTAGCTGAAATAAGTGGAATTCGTTTGTCATTCAAAATGACATCACCGATCTCACTCGATCTGCCTACTACTAAGTTCAATACACCCTCAGGCACATGATTCTCTTTAAGAACTTTGGCAACAATATTATGCGTGGCTACTGCACAAAGAGGGACTTTTGAGGAGGGTTTCCAAAGCACTACATCGCCGCATACCATGGCGATCATTGCATTCCATGCCCACACTGCAACGGGAAAGTTGAATGTGGATACTACCCCAATAATGCCAAGCGGATGATATTGTTCATACATCCTGTGATGGGGTCGTTCGGAATGCATGGTTAATCCATAAAGCTGCCGGGACAATCCTACTGCAAAATCACATATATCTATCATCTCCTGAACTTCTCCTTGTCCTTCGGTGTAGATCTTTCCCATCTCATAACTAACCAGCTGGCCCAGTTGTTCCTTGTATTTTCTAAGTTCATTTCCAATCTGTCTCACCACCTCTCCTCTTTTAGGAGCAGGTACGGATCGCCACTCTTCAAAGGCCCTCTGGGCAATAACTATCACCTTTTCATAGTCTTCTTTGCTCGTTTGTTTGATCTTCCCGATCTCTGCCCCATCGGCCGGGGAGGATGACACAAGCTCATCTCCCGTTGTGTCTAACCATTTTGTGCCGGTGCTGGCTCCTGAGTTAATATCTTTAATTCCCAGATCAGATAATACTGCTCCCTCGATTAACATTTGTACACTGGTTTCCATCACTCAATTTTTGTGCAAAAATAAGAAATTACAAGGTACGATTTGAGGTATTGGCGAGCGACTCCAAAAGTGACATGATCAAAAATCGCTAATCGGTGTTGAGTGTTGGATGTTCTATTCTATTTGGCCGTGTTCGGTTTTAACACCCGACACCAAAAAATCCTTATCTTTATTAGCAATAGCTTTTAATTTACACAACGCGCCATGAAGTGTAACACGATAAAAACCCTCGTCCTCTTTACATTATTAATACTTAGCTTTTTTGTATCAAACTCTTCCTATGGTAGTCACGCTGTAGGTGGTGAAATCACTTATATTTGTTTGGGGCAGGATACTGCAGGTAATGATATTATGCAAGTTACGCTGGTTTATTACAGAGATTGCTTAGGAGTTGATGCCCCTAATCAGGTAACCGTATGCTATTCTTCGGTGAGTTGCGGTTTCAATTCGACTTTTAGTGCTCCGAAAGATACTGTAATTGACGTATCACCTATTTGTAGTGGCTTGACATCGACATGTCAGGGTGGTAGTTATCCCGGTATAGAACAGCATATATTCATCGGCCAGGTTACGCTCACCTCCCAATGTAATGATTGGATATTTAGCTTTGCCACTTGCTGTCGCAACGCGGCAATAACCACGGGACCTGGGTCCAGTGGTTTTTATTTAGAAGCTTGCCTTAATAACTTAGATGCCCCATGTAATAGCTCTCCCTATTTGGCCAATCTACCCATTGCCTTTGTTTGCGACAGCCAGCAGTTTGTTTTCAATCATGGTGCAACAGATCCGGACGGTGATTCGCTGGTTTATAGGATCATCCCACCTATGCAAGGTGGGGGATGTAACTATTCTGGTTATGTGAT
>JACZTA010000270.1 GCA_022573915.1 Bacteroidota bacterium
AGTGTTGTCAGGTAGATTTGTTTGAGTAATGGTTCCGAAGCACAAAATAAATTTGTTGGTTAGTTGCTTTTTATATCTTTTGCAACGCTTTATGATTTTGTCAAAGTGGGTCTGCGTTAAATGGATGGTATCAATGTCTTGCACATAAAATGTAATGCTGTCTGTCAAGAGGGAGAAACCACACACATTTTTTCCCTCATACACTCCGACTTCCGCAACGATATCTCCTTTGTGGAAGTCAAAAAATGTCAATAAGTCATTTTTGTTTTCAAAATAGTTTGCAACATTTCCATAAACCTTGTAAGAAAATTTTGGTTCAAATGTCAAACTTGTCAGTCCGACGACCGCAATTAAAAAAAGTATGAAAAGTTTTTTGTTCATCGTTAAACTGTCTGGTTTCAAAGTCGTTTTACAATTAGGCATAATATGCGTATGCAAATGCCGCTTTTACTCACCATAGATCCAACACCAGGAGGAATGAAGCTGAGATCTTGCGTTATCTATAATTCAGCTTAGTTAGAAGTAGCATTTGCATTGTGTTAGTGACAGTATTTTATTTACTTTTTAATATATATAGTTTTGTCCTTTACTATATTTATCCCCCTATCCGTAGCGAGGACTCTACGGATAGGGGGAGTATGAAATGTGGAGCTTTCATTTAGGAAACAAACTGCCTTTTGTGATCTTACCAATTCTTTTATCATTATTCAATATCAAATCACAGGCTTGATTTACCAATGATTCAAACTGATCGTCAAAGGCAGATAATAGCAACCATTTATTGTCAGACTTGTTGTCTTCAACTAATTCCCTGTCCTGATTGATTGAATGTAGCTCTTTTGCAAGAGATTCATAGTCATTGGGTGTAGCGACGGCTACCCATACCCCGTTTAATTCTTCTTTATCATCTCTATTTCTTAAAAAGAAATATATTCTGTTATTCATATAAAGACTAAAACAACCAAACATCGGTTTAATGACAACCTCTTTGGGATATAGATAATCTAAAATGAAATCAAAAGGTATATTATATTTTTTATCAGTTATCAAATCCTTTGATCAACGTTCAACAAGACCATGCAGTAAAACTTTTACAAAGCGTATTTCAACCAATAAACTTTGTTTCCTTCATATGAATAATAATTCAAGAAACCATCCGAAAGTGTAATTGAAAAGATCCTATCTGAGGCATATATCAACTTCCAATCTACATACAGCCAGGTCCGGTTCTCGTCTCGCAAGGTGTAATAGATTTTATCATTTTCCAACAGCCCGACCGTGATGGACTTTCCTTGATGTTTTATTTGTCTTCCTCTGATCAAAATCCCTTCCATATTTCGCTCATATCTTTCTTTGTTTGGCAGCTCTTTAACCTCAAAAATCATGTCGCGAGGATTGATTTCATATATGATCGATGGCACGCCATCAGGATAGTAATTGTCCACAAAGCGCTTGTAATTATCCTTTTCGAATTCTGTCCCATTTTCTCGATTGGCAATAAATCTTCCGTCATAATCACTCAGCCGGAAATTGTCTCCTGTAGTCCATTCAAAAGTAATGGTATGGGGGAATTTCCCTAATAAAGAGTCATTGATATAGATATTAGCCCATTTATTCAGCCCAGTTTCCTCATCTAATATATATTCTAAATATGCATACTTATTACCCGTTTCTGAAAAGCCTAAAAAGTTTGCCACATATCTTTGGCTAACGTGCATAATGTATCCTTCCGGTGGAAGAGTTTCAGTCATATACCGTTTATCATTGATGATAAAGAATGAAGTTTGGCCGATAACGGATTCCTGTATGATTATAGTTTTTTTATCTGTCGTCATTCTAAAGCTCATACGCGTTACGCTACCAGACATTGAGAACCGGTTGCTATATACAATCTTATCATCATGATAACAGTAGATGCTATCCTCGTCAATCATGATCATGCTTGAATCTTGCCAGAGTCGATTCCCTTCCCGGAAACCGATGTAACGAAACGGCCCGCTAACGGAGTCGTTGGTAACCAGAAAATATGTTTCTTCATTTTTTTTACAAATAAACTTGAACCTTCCTTTAGACAAAAATGATATCTCCTTTGGTCTTCCATCGCAGGCAAATGCTTCCCCGTTAATCCAATATCCCTCCGTCTGATCACCATCGAATTTGAAGTATGGCTCGCCATATTTAGATTTCCGTAATCTTCCATAATTCCAGTGTCGGGAAACCGGGTACTCATTCACGGTCTTTCCATCTATCACAGCATAACTATCTCTTCTCGAAGCATCGGTTGAACCCAAATATATGAATGAACCATCTTTAGGATCATATCCTATATTGGATATGGTATGGAAATCAGGCCCCTTTACCCCGTTGATAAAGAAGTTGGACACAACATTTATTGAAGGTATAACTTCACCATTTGAAGCCGTGTACTCTCCTCTTGTCGTTTTTCGCAGGACGTATGTGGAACTATCTATGGTTTTAAGACCATCTATTATTACAATTGGGTAAGTTTTGTATAGTGAGTTATCTACTTTAATTCCGTCAATATATGTACTCACAGTCCCGTCCTTGTCTGAAAAGCTGAATGTAGCCAAGGATCGTTCAAATGACACCCTTTTAAATTTGTTTTTATCTCTACGTTCCCAATCTACCCCATGTGCGCAAGAAATAGGATGATCCCATTGTTCAAATTGGCCTTCTACCTCCACCCCATTCATGTTCATGATAAATGTGTTTGAGTCCCTTTGATAAATATATGCGAATCGCTTTCCAAAGAGCATTAGATTGCTGCATCCGTAGCAGCTGAGTATCTTTTTGTCATGCTTGCAATATTCCAGTGGCAACTCACAGATCAATTCCTTGGTCAAGCCATTCCCGATATTTCCCGAATCAATCTCAGATGAAGATAGGCAGGAAATAAGAAAGAGATGAAGCAGAAATATAGACGAGAGTAAAATCTTCATGATCAACTTTTGATCATAACGAACTTTCTGTGTTCAAATTGTTGGTGACGGTTAGTATAAGCGGTCATTTTAATGCCTTATACATTGTTGCTCCTCCTAGCCTTCGCGAAGCGCTTCGGCGTAGCAAGGCATAGGCGGGTAAACATTCGCTATTCCTTTAATATTCGGATGGTGGCTCTTTTATCATCCGTTGCGACTATCTCTACAAAATAGTATCCGGTAGACCCCGGAACATCAAAATTTAGTAGACTTGAATTTTCAAACTCTTTCACACTTACTAACTGGCCGGTTGTACTTCGTATTTTAACGTGAATTGATGAGTAGCTTGCTCCCAGTTCAACGACTATTGCGCCGGTAGTAGGATTTGGATAAACCACCAGGTTGCTCCCAAAATCATTTTCTATTATTTCAGATACACTTACCGAGTAGCAAGAAGAAACATTGACACAACCATTTTGGGTTACCCGGACAGCATAAGTTCCATCGGCAGTTATAGTATAAGTTTTATTCGTTGCACCAGTTATAATAGCATGGCCACTATCGCAATCTAACCACTGGTATGTTGCTCCTGTTGCATTTGATGTAATGTTTGAGCCTGCTATCGTAACACTCGTATCAACAATGATAGTGGTTAAAGTGGTTATGTATATACTGTCAGCTGCAGCTGCAATATAAACAGTGTCATTATAAATACCCGCGGAATTTTGCCACTTACCTTCAAGAAAGATACTGTCAGTAGAACAAATACTCATACTCACATTTTCTATCCAATAGGTTTTTTTAATGATCACGGGATAGTCCTCAACTTCTCCAATTTGGATGCCACAGGTGTTAGGTGAAGTCCCCCAATAAGAAAGTCTCACTCTTAATCTTAACGTATCAAGTATGTTGGCGTTGGAAGGAATCGTGAAATATGCCTGTACCGGACTTCCTGCGTTCGTGTCTAATAAAATCACTTCATTGCTGTCAAATTCCGCGTTATGGTTGTAATCAATCCAAGCACCGTAATCATTACTCGCCCAGCCCGGATAGCCATCTATAAAGATCAGGTAGGTGCTGTCCAGCGTCATGGTAATTGGCATTCCTGCATAATAAGTATAGCTGTTGTTTCCTGTTGTATTTGTTACCGTTGATACAGACAGTTCTTCAATATATAAATTAATACCAGAAATGGCTCCAAGAGCTTCACAGTAATCAAACGGCTTTACTTCATACATAAATTTGTAAGTCTCTGTTGTATCTGAGCTAGTACCTACGGCAAAAACTTTGAAGTATACTTTTGTCCCTACCGCTTGATCCGGTATAGGCGAATCAGAAACCCAGGTCGAGTCAATAGTATTGCTCATAGAAATTACTTTACCGAATACAGGCGTGTTTATCGACCATTCTATGTACGCACTTGTTATTGTGCTATCGGAAGAGATGGTTGATGTTACGTACTGATCGACCCCAATCCTTGGTTTTAAGTCGGTAGGCTGACTTGTAATTTGAGTTGTTAATATTGACGGAAAGCCTTGTCTGCCATCCAGTGTGTATTCCCATAATCCTCTCCCCCAGGTAACAGCACGCAGAGTATTAGAGCCATGCATTATTTCAAGTTCGTAAATAGTTGTATTAGGCAAATCTGAATTGTATAGACTCCAGGTAGAATCTGCCATTGCTTTTTTATAAACCCCTATTTCCGCACCCAGGTAAATAGTTGAAGCATCTGTATGATCTATTACCACAGATTGTACGGGCATATCATTGAGG
>JACZTA010000039.1 GCA_022573915.1 Bacteroidota bacterium
TCTTGTTATCTTCCATGATTAGTTGATTTATTTCCCTGAGAAATAACTCTCAGGAAAGGGTTAATAAAGATATCATCCTCTCAATCAACAATCAAGTAATCTGTCCACATTTGTTTGACGGGATACATATATGAAAAAATTACAGAATTGATTGTTGGGGGAAGTAGTCTGTCCTCCTCTCTAAAAGATTCAGGAAAATTTTCTCCGCATGAATATTACAGTGTTCAAATAGGAGAAGAAACCGGTGAGTTAGTAGTTGTGTTGGAAGAACTCTCAAAGTTCTTCTCTAAAAAGATCAACCAGAGAAGGCAAATCATCACGGCCCTCTCCTATCCAATTATTGTACTGTTTGTGGCGATCGGAGCGATTACCTTCATGATGAATTTTATTGTACCAATGTTTGCTTCCGTGTTCAGTCGGTTTGGTGGGGAACTCCCTGCAATTACCAAAGTAATAATTTCTATTTCAAATTTTCTATCCTCAAATCTTATCTACATCATCTTAGCACTCATCATGTTTATTTTGTTCACCATTAGCCAGAAAAGAAAGATCTGGTTCAGAAAATTAAGTTCAATGCTCTTATTGAAGATCCCCGTAATTGGCAAGCTGATTTCTAAAATTTATCTGGCTCGTTTTTGTAGTTCGATGAAGCTATTAATTAATGCCAAAATCCCACTGGTAAACGCAATGGATCTAATGGAAAAAATGATTGGATTCTATCCTATAGAATGTACTATCAAGCATATAAGAAAAGATCTAATGGAAGGTACTCCACTCTATAAAAGCTTAGCAAAATTCAATATATATAGTAAACGATTCACCGCTTTAACTCAAGTGGGAGAAGAAGTTAACCAACTGGATTCAATCTTTGCTAAATTAACCTCTCAATACTCGGATGAAGTAGATCATCAAACGAAACTTCTTTCAAGTTTTATTGAGCCGGTAATTTTAATTTTTCTCGGTTTATTTGTCGGTCTAATTCTTATTGCAATGTACCTTCCCCTTTTTCAAATGAGTTCTTCATTCCAATAGCAATCGTGCATGTTTAATAGATTCGTTTACCTACCAGAATCTAATTTACTACAACCACATGCCAAGATTAACCTACCAAAATCTCATTTCCTGTTTTGATTGAAAGGTTGTTGGTGTACTTTAAGTTGCAGTTCATTGAGGCTCAGTCTGTGTATTAATCTTGAACCCAAATCTGTTAAATAAATTTTTAAATGTTAGTCAAAATAGTTAGTGTTTCTCATAGTAAGCTAAGAGCTTTCACATTGCAGGAATTGTTAATTGTGCTCATCATCGTTGGAATCCTTGTACTGCTCGCTTTACCAAACCTAATGCCTTTAATTTCCAAAACCAAGGCTACAGAAGCGAAACTTCAATTAAAGCATTTGTATACACTTGAGAAGAACTATTTCTATATGCATTCAAAATATAGTTCTGATTTGAACAACCTAGATTTTCAGCAAGAAAAACTAACCACTGAAGATGGCCAAGCTAATTATATAATGGAAATAATTGATGCGGGTACAAATAACTTTTTAGCAAGAGCAACAGCGGTAGTGGATTTTGACGGCGATGGCACATATAATGTTTGGGAAATAAACCAGGATAATCAGTTAAAAGAAATTACTAAAGACTAAATGGAAAATTTGATTGGTCTATTCATAATCGGTTTACTTATAATAATTGCCATTCAGGATTTAAAATATAGAGCGGTTTCATGGATCGTATTTCCAATTTTGTTCATTACGACAATCGTGATGGTCAGACAATCTCACTCCTGGTTAATCGTATCGGAAACATTCATGTACAATTCCGTGTTTGTTATAGCCCAACTTTTATTGGTGACTATTTACATTTCTATTAAGCATAATCGGATTGTAAATATTACTACAAAATACTTAGGTTGGGGAGATATACTATTCCTTTTTGTCACCTCCTCGTTCTTTTCTTTCTTCAACTTCATTCTGTTTTACATTATCAGTTTGAGTTTAATTTTATTCACAACGATTTTGGTGAGAATTCTCAAGAGAAACTTAGTGAGAGAAATTCCTTTGGCGGGAGGTATGGCTATCATCTTATCAATCATTCACATTGAACAGTTGCTCTTTAGAAGATTGGATTATTATGATAACGGTATGTTATTCACACTACTATCCGGATAAGTATGGACCAATCTGACTACATAAAAGTTGAACTTAAATTGCTTCAGATACTAACCACGAATCAAGCTTGGCATTATTGTATTATTCCAAAATCTGCAAACAACGGAAATCTGAGTTTTTATATAGATAAGAGTAAATATCGCCTCGATTTAGTAAACGAATTGGAGCTTCTATTTGGAAAAACTATTGATCTTGAATTGTCCCCATCCGCTGTAATCCAAAGATCTCTTGGAAAGTATTATTTAAAAGAGAACACCACTGGGAACAATTCTTCGCAGAACATCAGTATATTAAATGGAGGAGAGGACTTCCTAGTGAGCCTTATTAAAGAAGCAAAAAATCTTGGAAGCAGCGATATTCACATAGAAGCATTTGAAGAAACATGCAGGGTGAGAATTAGAATTGATGGTGTTCTAATAGAACGATATATTATCGAAAAAGAAGACTATCCAGGATTGGTTAATAAAATAAAAATAAGTTCAAATTTAGATATATCTGAAAAGAGACTCCCCCAGGATGGCAGAATATTTTTTAATGAGCAAGATGAAAAATTTGATATCAGAGTGTCAATTCTCCCTACGCTATATGGCGAAAAAGTTGTACTCCGTCTTTTGTCAAACGACGCTTCAAGTCTTGATATTAATACTCTCGGTTTTTCCAAGACTGATCTCGAAAATTATTTAGAAGGAATAAAAAAACCTCACGGAATTGTATTGATCAGTGGCCCAACAGGATCAGGAAAAACTACCACGCTCTATGCTACATTGAAAATCCTAAACAATTACACAACAAATATATTGACGATTGAGGATCCGATAGAATATACACTTTACGGCATCAACCAGGTTCAGTTGAAAGAAAACATTGGACTTGACTTTGCTAGGGCCCTTAAAACATTTCTACGTCAGGATCCTGATATAATAATGGTTGGGGAAATAAGGGATAAAGAAACTGCATCAATGGCAGTCAGAGCATCTTTGACCGGTCATTTAGTGTTATCGACAATTCACACCAATTCTGCTTGGGGATCTATAGCAAGATTGATAGATATGGGTATTCCACCGTTTTTAATTGCCAATACGCTAAATCTCAGCGTTGCTCAAAGATTAGTAAGATTACTTTGTTTCAAATGTAAGAAGAAAACGAAATTAGGTTCAAAAATGTATCCTAAAAATTTCAAACCCAAAAACGATATTAAAGAACATTATACTCCTATTGGTTGTGACCAATGTTTCTACACAGGCTATAAATCAAGGCAGGCAATCATAGAAGTTATACCAATAAACGTTGAGTTAACAGAAAAGATCAAGTCGGAAGAGTTGGACGTAACCGAATATTTAGAAAAAATAGGAGTAAAAACTTTATCAAACCATGCTTTTGAACTTTTCAGTAAAGGACAAACTTCACTTGAAGAGGTTTACCCGATTCTGTTGAATAATTGAAACCGGATTGAGAAAGAAGATTTATAAAATAACAACCGCTTTATCAATTGGGTTTGTGTTTACTATTGTAAGCGCATACCAAGCTTTTGCGCAGGATCGCATGGACATGATCGAAAGCCAATTAACTGAATTGGCTGATAGCCTCGCTCCGGGTTTAAATGAAAAAGTAAATGTTTCTGTCTCTGGTGTTTCTTTGGAAGAATTCATAAGAGCATTAGCAAGATCAAATAATCTCAATGTAGATGTTGATGCAAGTCTTGATCAGGAACTCATCAATAATTTTTCTGACGAAACGGTAGCTAATATCCTATTATTTCTATGTCGTCAATATGACCTCGATATAACTTTTATGGGTTCTATCTTGTCTATTGTCCCTTACGCTGCCCCATTACCTGCGCGCCAAAGATATACGCCAAAAAATATCAATGTGAGCTATAATAAAAACGAAGATTTATTGAGTCTAGATTTAAGAAATGATAGTCTGTATTTGGTTGTCAAGAAAATTACCCAAGAAGTGGGCAAGAATATTATTCTCTCACCTGAAATTGGTAATCAGTTGGTTAACGTATTTATCGTAGAGCTTTCATTAACAGAGGCATTAACAAATTTTACTTATGCAAATGCTCTTTCAGTTAATCAAATAAGTGATGAAGTTTATATAATTGAGAAAGGAAAACTAGATGGCAACTCAGCAGGGCAATCCCAATCAAGGAATAAAAATCGAAACAAGAATGGCGAGAATGTATTTTCAGTTATTGTGGATAATGATGCTTCAGGCAATAGAGTTCTAACTGTCGATGCTTTTAATATCCCAATAGTCGATCTTATTGAATTTGTATCGAAGGAGATGTATATCGATTACTTTCTTTTTTCTGATATTAAAGGAACATCAACGATGAGTGTTTCTAACCTGACCTATGATAATTTTCTTAGCTATCTACTCCAAGGGACCGATTATACCTACAAAAAACAGGATCATATCTATTTGATTGGTCATCGCAACTTAGAGGGATTGCGTCATTCTAAATTACTTCAATTGCAATATAGATCTGCTGAAAAAATAGTGGAACTTATACCAAAAGAGATTAAGAAAGGGGTTCAGTTACAAACATTTTTAGAACTAAACAGCATTATCTTAAGTGGTTCAAAACCTCAAATTGATGAAATAGAATTGTTTGTCAGAGAACTTGACCAGCTTGTACCAGTTATTTTAATCGATGTTATTGTAGTTGATGTAAACAAGAACAGAATTACATCCTTAGGAATAACTGCAGGTGTAAACAATTCAATCGTCACAGGGGGTACAATTTATCCGGGCGTTGACTTTAATATTGGTTCGTCAACGATTAATAATCTCATCGCCATCTTAAGTGGAAATGGTCTGTGGAACCTCGGAAATGTAACACCTGATTTCTATATCAACTTAAAAGCGTTGGAGACGGATGGAATAGTCAATCTTAGATCAACCCCTAAGCTTGCGACATTGAATGGTCACACTGCCTCAATGAGTATAGGAGAAACTGATTATTATTGACAAACTACTCAAACTGTTATCGGGACTCAAAATCCTCAAACCGTTATCACAGATCAATATATCCCAATTAGTGCTAATCTTTCTATCAGTATACTACCTGTGGTCTCAGGTAATGATCAAGTGACACTCGATATCAAGGTAGAGATGACAAACTTTACGGGCAAGTCATCTCCAAATGCGCCACCAGGATCTGCTACCCGGCAGTTTGAATCATTGATTCGAGTAAAGAATAATGAAATGATTATGCTAGGAGGTTTAGAAGAGAAAGAATATAGTGAAACCGGTTCAGGATTACCTTTTCTATCCAGGGTGCCCGTGCTCAAATGGTTCTTCAGCTCGAGAACTAAAACAAAATCAACTGGTAAACTGAGCATTTTCATCAAACCCACCATCATTTATTGATTATGCTCAAAAAAATGAACATTGATCAATTCATAAAACTCAATCATGTATCTGGTTTAGAAATCAATCTGGTTCGTGGTAAAATTAGATTATTAAACCTGGTAGAGATTAATAAAAGAAATGAGAAAATTGAGTTTAATTTACTGAAATATGATCTGGAATCAATTGATGAGCTTAAACAAAATTTATCATCAGACATACCAATCAGCCTGACACTCACAGGAAATGGAATAATTCATAGAACTATCAAGTTCGATCCTTCCAATGAGGATAAACTGTTGGCACAAATATTACCTAATGCCAACTCTGGCGACTTTTTTATTCAGAGTCATCGCTCTACTGGAGGAAATAAGCATGTAAGCATCATCAGGAATGATTTGATAGAATCTATTATCTGTCAGTTGACCAAATTAGGTTATTTCGTAGTTGACCTGAATCTTGGACCATTCATAGTAAACAGTATTTCCAGCTTATTACTTGAAGAAATGAAAAATGATAACTACGAATTGAGACTCGGACCTCATTTGCTAAAGTTTCATGAGAGTTCACTACTTGATTACAACGAAGATCAAAATGATACCATTTACGACACTGTGTCGATCGGGCAGAATGATTTACCAGGGAAGCTAATTATTGCTTTCGCCTCAGCATTTAATACCATCCATACAACCTCCTTATCAAATCATTTAGAAGTGAATAATCAAATGAATGAATGGCGAAATAAAAAGTTCTTCCACTATTTGAAATGGTCGGTACTGAGCATTTTCCTCTCAGTAGTACTGGTCAACTTCCTGATTAACAATAACTTATCAAAATCTAATGCGTCTCTTTCCATGACTATAAGTCACAATAAAGAAGAAGTGAGATACTTGGCGGAATTACAAAACTCAATCCAAACCAAAGAAGATTTTTTCGTGAAAAGTGCCTGGTTTAATAGCTCAAAAACATCTTATTATGCAGATCAATTAGGACAGTCTGTATCTAGCAGCATCAGTTTAACAGAAATGAAATTATTTCCAGAAATAAATGATGTTAACCACCTTGATCAGGCAGTCTTATTTGAGAGTAATATTATTGAGATCGTAGGTAGTTGTAAGAATGGCGATGACCTTAATCAATGGATAAGAGCTTTAAAAAAAATGAATTGGATCAAAAACGTCCTGATCCAAAACTACAGCGAGAATAGGGCAAACAAAACAGCAAACTTTGTACTCCAAATCAATCTTATTTAAATGTTTCGCAACTGGTCATATAAGCAAAAGAACACGTCTTTACTCTTTGGGATAATATGCTTTTCCATTCTAATATATTTCCTAGCAATCCAAAAAACTGTTCGCTTATATAAGGACCACAAGTTTCTGAATGAGCAAACAAACTATGCTAAAGCCGCCCCCATTAAAATTAAGCAATACGAAGAGACACTGGCTTCTCTGGAAAGTAAGGCAGGAAATATTCTGAACATGCCTGAATTAGAACAGTATGAATTACTTGATCTGGTAAGTAGTTTTTGCAAGAACAAAGGTATACTCTTGAAAGAATTTCCGTTAGCGACTATACATAAGCGAGGTGGATACAATTTAGAATCAAGCAAAATAATTGTTGAAGGTTCTTATACACAAATAGTTGAATTGGTTTATGAGCTGGAAAGAAAAATAAGAGCCGGAAAAATAGCTTCGTTACATTTTACTAAAAAAATTGATAGAAAGTCTAGACTACATTATTTAAACGCAGTCATTCATTTACAGCAGGTAAAAACTACTAATGATGAATCATTATAAATTAATATTGACCTTCGTTTTATTTGCAACATCCTTTACATCGTGCCAGGAGATCTTTGAGCGAGACCTCCAAAAGGAATCCATTACCCTGTTAGCTCCGCCTAATAATAATATAACAACGTCATTTAAGCAGACATTTTGGTGGGAAGAGGTCAGTGGTGCCAGCCATTATAATCTTCAGATCGTATCTCCAACATTTAATAATATTCAAAATCTCATAGTTGATACAATCGTAAATTCAAATAAATATACAACAACCTTACAACCAGGTAGTTATCAATGGAGATTGCGTGCAGAGAATGCCAGTAGCTTTACAGAATACAGTACCTGGACTTTGACAATTGATTCTACAACCGATTTAACGCAACACATAATTGTTTTATCAGCACCTGATGACAATCATGTAACTAATAATATGACTGTAACATTCAAATGGGATTCCATATATAGTGCCGAAGATTATCGTTTACAAATTGCAACACCCAACTTTAATTCAGCAGGTAATATCTTTTATGATGTTACTATAAATAATGCATCATTGACCTATACATTTATTACAGCAGGAGATTTTGAGTGGCAGGTCAGAGCTCAAAATGCAACTAGTAATTCGGGATATACAAAACGAAGTTTGACCATTGATATATCTTCTCCAAATGCGCCTACTCAGCTTGCTCCAGCTAATAATTCAACTGTTTCTTCACCAGGTACGCTCGCATGGACAGTTGACCCAACTTCAGTAATGGATACCTTATATATATATGATGATTCTTTGATTACACCACCTATTAATATAGTTAGCACGACAGATACCTTTTATATTTATTCTGGTTCATCGGGAGAAGACCATTTTTGGCGCGTTAGATCAGTAGATGCTGCAGGCAATATTAGCGCATATAGCACGCTGTTTAAATTTACTTTTCAATAGATGAAGAACAAAAAGTTGTTGTATGTACTGGTTCCCGCTTTTTTGAGCATTTGGATAATAGTTTTCTATCAATTATTCAATAAAATCAGTCGCGATCCAACGCTCGTTAATGAACATTCGCAACTTGAGAATTTATTGACAGACCAAACAATTGTCGAAGATACCTTTGGTATTGAGGTTAATTACAGAGATCCCTTTTTGGGAAAGATGCCAAGGCTAAACACGATAAAAAGCAACTCTCCCATTGTTAAAGTCATTGCTAAAAACATAAAAAAGCCACCTTCACCTCCAATTGATTTCTCCTTTATTGTTTATAAAGGGATGGTGGAAAATCAAAACGCGAACTCTAAAGTCGGTATTATAAGCATTCATAGAAAGGAGATGTTAGTCCTTGTCGGAGATAGTTTACAAGGTGTAAATTTTCTGAAAATTTTCAATGACTCAATACTCATTGCTTATCAAGATGTCACACAGATCATTAAGAAATACAGTATTAATTAATCACCAGCTACTTTGTTCCTTTGCAATTAAGTAAAACTTACACTTCTTGGGTAGACCGATTTCACATTCAGATTGACCAGATTCTTCACCCTCTCGACCGATATCTAATTCCTCATTGTTTCGTCATTTGACTGTGCATAAATTGTACAGTAGCGAATTGAGTTCATAGGTATTTCCACTTGATTTTGAAAACAATCAACTGTCCAAAAGTTCGCATACCCTAAGTAAGTAAGAAACATGCTTTTCAATTCTTTTACGTTTTTCATATTTCTGCCTATTGTGTTTTCACTTTACTGGTTGATTGCCTCAAAGGGTGTGAACTACAGAAATTATTTCCTGTTGATCTCAAGCTATGTTTTCTACGGCTGGTGGGATTATCGTTTTTTATCTCTAATAATCTTTAGCTCTTTGGTAGATTATATAATAGGAAGGATGATGTATTCTACATCCACAAAAAAAACAAGGTTATTATTATTATTAATCAGCATAGGTACGAATCTTGGTTTACTATGCTTTTTTAAATATTTCAACTTCTTTATTGAGTCATTTAGTGATATGTTCTCAATATTTGGTATTAGCCTTAATGCCAGTACATTAAGAATAATCTTACCTGTAGGAATCAGTTTTTATACCTTTCAAACACTCAGCTATACTATTGACATTTATAGAAAGAAACTAAAACCTATTCAGGATCCAGTTACATTTTTCACATTTGTTAGTTTTTTTCCTCAACTAGTTGCAGGGCCAATTGAAAGGGCGAAAAATCTCCTCCCACAATTAACTAACACTGCCAGTTTCTCCTTTAATATGATTAAAGGGGGTTGTCAGCAAATCGTATGGGGATTATTTAAAAAGATAAGTAATTGCGGATAACCTCGCAGTAATAGCCAATAAGGTATTTGATTCGCCTGAAATATATAATGGGCCAGCCATATGGATTGGGATAATCGCATTTTCATTCCAAATCTACTGCGATTTTTCAGGTTACTCCAGCATTGCTATCGGAACTGCCAAACTATTTGGTATCAATTTAAATCAAAATTTTAACACTCCATACTTTTCTACTTCAATTAAAGAGTTCTGGAGCCGATGGCACATCTCGCTATCACAGTGGTTTCGCGATTATGTTTATATACCTCTTGGAGGAAACAAAGTAAGTGGCTTAAAACGCATTAGAAATCTCCTGATAACATTCATTGTATCCGGTCTTTGGCATGGCGCAAATTTTACTTTCATTATTTGGGGACTCATTCACGGGATCGTCTATACAGTCGAGGCATGGATTAAAAAGATAATTACTATTAATATAAAAATTCCAATCCTATCTGCCTTAGTCACTTTTTTAATTGTCAGCGTCGCATGGGTCTTTTTTAGAGCTCCGAATGTTGAAAGCGCTTTCATTATTCTCAATAGATCCATGGTATGGAATGGCGGTTTTGATTGGATTGTTCATCCCTATGATATGTATAAAGTATGTTTTGCATTGTCATTCATGATAGCTATTGAAAAACTGAAGAGTAGTATATATCTAATCAGGATATATAATAACAATAAAGTTCTTCGACTGGCATTTATGAATGTGATCATTCTTCAGATGATTCTTTTTAGTCGGGTATCAAATAATGACTTCATTTATTTTCAGTTCTAACCTAATAAATAATGGCACGAGAAATAAAAAAGGTTCTGAAAGAGATTTCAACATACGCACTTAGTGCATTGATTTCAGTTTTTACTTTTGGGCAAATACTGAAAATTGTGACGTTCTTGTCGGTCCCTTGTGAAGTCAAAGTTAAAGAGATCCTTTCTTTTAATAATAGAGATTACGATGTGTTGTATATGGGTAATTCTCTTATGCAACAAGGAGTAATGCCAACTATTATGGATTCCATTTTGAATTGTAAATCTTATAATATGGCAATAGGTGGTGCGAGTATCCCCACAATGGAAATGCTGTTAAGGAATTACTTAAAGAACAATTCAAAGCCAAAACTCATAATTTACAATATTTTCGTTAATGCAAAATTACAGAACGACCGGATAAGACCTACTGTATTTGATGGATTATCCAAAGAAGTTAGAATGGAATATTATAGCTACTTAAGCAGCAATAAAATTAAAAAAGCTCCCTATATAAAAAGCTTTTACTTCTTATCCTCTAAAAAATATTCGGATTGGCTGAGTGTAATTATTAGGGAGTGTTATTTAGTTTTCAAGTTTAAAAATTCGCTACTGTGCTTTTTCAATAAATTACTTGGCGGGCATAAATATGATTTTAATTTTAATAGTGGCCACCTTTCGACAAAGGTTACTTGCCGCAACATGGATTCTCATGAATTACATCATGCAGGTAACAATATTACCGCCCTCAGCAGTCTGATTAATTTCTGTAATAAGCAGAAGATCAGTATAAAATTTGTGGAACTGCCTAATCATGAAGCGTTTAATAAAACTGTTCTGAACAGAAACGAAATCTTAAAGGAATTGCATCAGGTACAAGATATTTCGAATAATTTCTATACACTGAATTATCCAAACAAGTATGCAGGGATAGATTGGTCTTCAAAAAATCACTTGAATGACAGAGGAGCAATAAAATTAAGTAATGAATTAGCTCAAGTTATGCAGAATGAGATGCTAGGTGGTCTTGCGGAGAATACTATTAATACCTCAAGTAGTCATGAAGTAAATAACAAGCTTCAAGTTTCTGATCAAATACGATCTCAACCAGCGCTTAGAAACTCCGTACAACTTGAAAATTCAGAATAATATTTTTTTAGCAACTCAGCTATTCCTCATGCTAGGGTCCCTTTAAATCATTGTACCAAAATCACATTCCTTTCCACCAGTTTCCAATTAAGCTTAACCAATATCTAATTCCCTATTGTGGACAAGTATTTCGCACTGTAAATTCAGCTCTAAATAATTTATTAGCCTTTAAATCTATAGGTATGAGCCTAAATATATTTCTAAAAATATCATTTATTCTATGTTTCATGTTAACCATAAATGCTGTTTCCCAACCAGCGTATTGCCAGCATACTGCAGATACTTCCTGGGTTAAACTTTTCAAGAAACTCGATGGTGGCTTTTATTATACCATCGGCGGGAAACTGTTTGTCCAGTATACGGGTGAATATAATAATGGATCCATGTCCTATCGCGTGTGGGATTACAACAGGAATTTAGACTCGTTTGGTACAATTACCACCAAGAAATATGGAGATAATAGGATCATATTCGATTTTAACTGCGTACTCTATAACGGCAAATACATTCTGGAAATCGAAAATGAGAAAGGTGAAAAATTCTATTTGCGTTTTGATTATGATGGACAGGAGCCAGATCCTGTTACATGTTAAATAACCCATTAATAAACCTATCTCTATGCAGTATAAAAAAATAATAATTACGGTGGCGATACTTTTTGTCGCAGTTGTAATAACTGGATTGGCACTCATTAAGCCATCCAATGATGTGGTTTACGTAAATATCAACAAAGTTTTTAATGACTTTCAAATGAAGAAAGAGCTGGAAGCACAACTCACCAGCACGCAGCAAAGCAGAAAATTAATCCTGGACAGCCTTGAAATACAATTAAGATTGATGTCTAGTGAGATCGAATCAGGTAATACTGACGAAGATCTTCAACATAGATACAAATCATACGGACGGGAATATATGTTGAAATCTGAAAAATTCCAAGAAGATAATCAGATACAAACATCTCAGTACGATCAGCAGATCTGGAGTCAGATGAACCAATACATCGAAGATTATAGAAAAGCGCATAATTATAAATTCATTCTGGGTGCAAATGGAGAAGGAGTATTAATGGCGGCAGACAAGGAATATGATATCACTGACAAAATAATTGAATATGTCAACGAAAGATATAATGGCACACAATAACAATAAAGCATTAAAGTTTTTTCTCATTGCCTTTGTCTGTTTTCTCGTAAGCAATTGTAGCAAAACAGCATTGCCTCCGCATGAATTCGCTCAATGGGTAGAACATGAAAATAATGGCTTAAAGGTTTACAAAAACATAGGCGATTATGAGTTTACCCTTCAATACAAACCGGTTGAATACATAGCACTTAACCAACTAAAGCATAAAAAACTGACGAGTAAAGTATTGGATGATAAGATCAATGAATTAAATGAATTGCAATATTTCACTTTTCAAATCGCGTTGAAAGACAAAAACACTTCGATAATCGATGCAGCCCGGGGAGATCCGGAAATGTTTGAACAGCTGGTCAACTACTTCTCTTTTGGAATGCAAAATGATATTCAGCTGCTCGAAGGAGACAAGCTTAAGGATTGTGTTCTCTTCCATTTCGAAAGAAGTTATGGACTGACTCCATATAATCGGTTTGTACTTGCCTTTGCCAATGATCTTAATAATGACAATAAATCATCAGAGAAGGATAAAATTTTTCTTTTCAATGATCATGTGCTCGGCGTGGGCCCCATGAAAATGAAGATTCAAACGCATGATCTTGATAAAATACCAAACATAAAAGTACTATAACTATGAAATGGATTAATCGAAATAGAAAACTGTTAAAATATATATCCGTATTAATGATCTTTTCATTATTGATGGATTTAGTAGCGCCATTAGCCGCCTCGGCTCTTACCAATGGCCCTGGCCAGGTAGAAGTGCAAAGTTTTGAGCCTGCTGCTACTACTCAAATGGTTAATCTATTTACTGGTGATTTCGTTTACAACATTCCCCTTATGGATGTTGGTGGTTATCCAATTAATATAGCTTACCATGCGGGAATTGGAATGGAACAAGAAGCAAGCTGGGTAGGCTTAGGTTGGAATATTAATCCCGGCGCGGTGAGTAGAAATATGAGAGGTTTACCAGACGACTTTAAGGGAGATCCCGTTACTAAAATTCTCAACTTTAAAGATAATGTCACTAAAGGAATCCTAGCCGGCACAGGTTTCCAATTCACGCTGTGGAAACTGGGAGTTCAAGTAGATATCGGCTTAGGAGCTTTTATGAATACTTATAGAGGAGCAGGGTTTGAAGCTTACACCAATGCAACAGCGGGAATAGGATGGTTAAAAGCCGGCTTGGGAATATCTTACAATACACAAAGTGGTTTGGGAATAAACCCATCACTTGGATTCTCAGGAGGTCTTGCCGGTGGTACCTTAGGCTTGGGTGGTCAATTATCCACCTCCTATAACACGCGGGAGGGTGTAAAATATTTCAGTTTTGGCGGAGGTGCAAGCGTAGTTGGCATACCAAGTAGAGGATCTACACAAATTTCCCTAGGTACCCAGACATATACTCCAAGAATACCGTTCAATATGAAATCAAGAAACTCGGCGATCAGAGGAGCAGTAGGACCGTTTGTCCTAGGAGCATTTCCTTATTTCTTTGTAAAAGGTTACAGTTCACGAAATTTCTTGGATGTTAACACAAAGGTGTTAAACGGATACGGCTACTTATATACTGAAGCGGGGGTTGATAATCCGGACGCCCTCCTAGACTTTAACAGGGAGAAAGAAGGCAACTTTACCGATGAAACTCCCAATCTTCCAATTACAAATTTTACCTATGATGTTTACACTGCCACAGCACAAGGTATGGGTGGCATGTATAGACCCCACAGAAATGAAATAGGCACCTTATCCGATCCAAGGATGTCTGAAGACGGGTCTGGGTGGACGACAAATTTAGATGCAGGTTTTGGGGACATAGTACACGCAGGTGTCGGTCAAGCGATAGTATTCACTTCTGGATTTTCTGAAAAATGGCAGGGTTCTACAAATCCTGCAGGGGATAGACTTAAATTTCAAGATGAGGGTTCAGCAGATTACGAAACTTACTATTTCAAAAACGCGGGAGAAAAAACAATATTTGACGAAACATTCTACACTCCTTATGGCGGCATTAAACCGATAAAAGTGAAAATTGAATTGGACAATAAAAATATTGTTACACTCAACCAATTCAAAAGGAAATTAAAAGATAAGGTTTACTCAACATTGGCAATTCCTGCAAATAATTATCAGACGAACAGAGAAAAAAGAAACCAGTTATTCACCTTTCTTAATGCCGATGATGCAAGTAATTTTGGATTAACTAAGAGACTAAGAACTTATACTTTAAATACATCCTACCAGGCGGATACACTTCCGTATGACACTCTAAGCAGAGTAGTGAATAGGAAAAGAGCAAAACATCATATTTCAGAAGTCACCATATTAAGACCCGATGGCAACAAATATGTTTATGGTATCCCGGTATATACCTATGGTCAGGAAGAGGTCTCGTTTAATATTTCAGCAAATCCTCAGATTTTTTCTTGCGACACAGGGCTGATCGCATACACGCATGATGGTTCCAAAGCTGATAACAGCCTAAAAAACGATAATGGTGTAGATAACTTTTATAGCAAAACAATAATTCCACCGTATGCCACTTCTTTCTTATTAACCGCAGTTTTATCTTCTGATTATGTAGATGTCTCCGGAAATGGACCTACCGACGATGATCTTGGCAATTTTACAAAAATAAATTATACCAGAGTAATTGGCAATGACGCGGGAGCTACTAATTATTATGAGTGGAGAATCCCTTTTAGTGAAAAACCCCCAACCAATAATCACTATCCCAAAGCAACTTTTTCTGAAGGTTTTAAATCCAATAAAAAAGATGACTTAGCTCATTATTTACACGGAAAGAAAGAGATATGGCATGTTCACTCGATAGAAACAAAAAACTTTATTGCAGAATTTACATTGGAAGATAGAGATGATGGTTTCGGAGTAAAAGGTGAGAATGGTGAAATTAACACGTCTAAATCTCTTAAAAGATTAAAAGAGATTAATCTCTATAATAAAGAGGATCGGATCAGTGGATTTGCAGTACCTATTAAGACGGTTCATTTTGAATATGATTACTCACTTTGTACCGGAGTTTTCAATAATAAAAATTATGACCCGAATAGCCGGGGAGTAGCCAACCGAGGCAAGCTAACGTTAAAAAAGATCTATTTTACCTATGGGAAAAGCAATAGAGGAAAATTAAGCCCCTATCGTTTTCATTACGCCGACAATGATCATAACGGTACGATCGATGCCAATCCCAATTACAATCCTATGGATATGGACCGTTGGGGTGTTTATAAGCCTAATAATTGTACCCTCACAAATGCAGATTACCCATACGCTGATCAAGACCAGGCAACCGCTAACGACAATGCTGTTTCATGGTGCTTGACCAGCATTGATCTTCCCTCCGGAAGTACAATGGAAATTACCTATGAGTCGGACGATTACGCCTATGTTCAGAATAAAAGAGCCATGCAGATGTTTAAGATAAAGGGTATTGGACAAAGTTCATCTTCGCCACTTGACAAAAACCGACTACACCCTGGCAATCTAGCTTATATCTTCTTTGAAATAGACACACTATTGTCAGGTTCAAACCTGAAGGACTCATTAAGACTTAAATATTTTGAAGGCATCAAGTATTTATATTTTAAATGCCTCGTGGATTTAACGGGAAAAACCGATGTTGAGTATGTACCGGGGTACGCGGAAATCGACGACTATGGTGTATATGGTTCCTCTCCCTATACACATGCCTGGGTAAAATTAAAACCTGTGGGAATTAAAGATGATGGAAAAGGAGATAAGGTCAATCCCATAGTAAAAGCTGCGATACAATTTACCCGCTTAAACCTTCCTCGGTTAATATATCCCGATGTTGACTCAGCAACTTGTGGAAACATATTCAGTTGCTTGAAGCAATCAATTAGTATTGACATACAGACAATATTTGGTGGGGGACTTAACGAGGCCTTAATGGATGAAGGATATGCAGAGGCACTGGGTCTCGATAAATCATGGATAAGGTTATTGAATCCAAATAAAAAGAAATTAGGCGGCGGATTAAGAGTTTCAAAAATTACAATGGATGATTCATGGAGCACCATGGGAGGCAGCTCTGATTTTACTTATGGACAAACCTATAATTATACAAGAAAAGAGGGAGGAGTATGGATTAGTAGTGGTGTTGCTGCCTATGAACCCATAATAGGAAATGAGGAGAACCCTTTTAGACAACCAGTATTTTTTGATATTAAGAATGTATTGGCTCCCGATGATCACCATTACCAGGAAGAGCCATTTGGAGAATCGCATTTCCCGGCTCCAATTGTAGGTTATAAAGTAGTTAGAGTAACAAATCTTCAACATGAAAATGTAAATAGAACTGCCACGGGATATGTTCAGTATCAGTTTTACACGGCAAAGGATTTTCCAACATTTACACATAAGACGGATCTCTCACCGGTTAATCTATATTTTAAAGCTAATCCTTTACAGTTCTTATTGCGCATCAGGGATCGCGATTATAAGGGGGTAAGCCAAGGGTTTACAATTGAAAAAAATAATATGCATGGTAAATTGAAAGCCAGGAAAACCTTTGCTGAAGATCAGAATTGGCCGATTTCAAGTATACAATACTTTTATAAAACAGATCCACTGCAATCAAACCTATTATCGAACAAAGCTTCGGTCATATTTAAAGACGGAACTATTGGGGAAAATACAATTGGACAGGATATGGAGATTGTCTCCGATATGACATTTAAGGAAACCAATCTCAATACATATGATTTTGAAAGCTCTTTCAATGTATTTTACTTGGGTGTGATTCTCAGCAACTTTTCAATTGCCTTTTCAGATTATCACGCACGAACAAGATTTCAATCCACTGTGATGACTAAGGTGATCAATAGATATGCATTACTGGATAGAATTATTACTAATGAACTAGGATCCATTTCAACTTTTAGAAACCTGGCATATGATGCTAATACGGGTGAGGTGTTGCTTACTTCTAAGGAAAATGAATTTGAAGACCCAATATATAACTTTACTCACCCCGTACATTGGGCTTACGACCGTATGGGTCAAGCTTATAAAAATATTGGAGTTAGATTCGAGTAATACTGATGCGATAGAGGGTAAGGAAAATATTTTTAGACATTTCCTGGAATCAGCAAAAATTTTAATTCAAAAACAAGAATTTGATGAAGCTGAAGGTGATTTATTAAGGGCAGATGTAATTAAACCTGATTCAAGGGAAGTCAGACGTGTTAAAGTCCATCTCAGTGATGCCAAAGCGAAAGCACAAAGGGCCGCATTAGAGGAAGAGCGAAAGCGTCAGGAGACAGAGCAGAAACGTCTTGCAGCAGAACAAAAGCGCAAAATAGAAGAGCAACGTCTTGCAGCAGAACAAAAGCGCAAAATAGAAGAGCAACGTCTTGCAGAACTCCGGTATGCCTTGACGGTGAAGCCGGAGCCGGCTGACGCTACATTACGGTTTTTAAACCTTAATAAGCCGTACCAGCCTGGTATGCGGCTTAGGCCCGGCAGCTATCACATTGAGGCCACTGCGCCAGGGTATGTCACGAGACGCGAATGGGTCACC
>JACZTA010000040.1 GCA_022573915.1 Bacteroidota bacterium
ATAACCTCACATCCTGCACTACTGCAAAAACCACAACATACTGTACCAGCTAGAGGATCACACGTGCTTCCTCCCCCATTTCCACCAGTACTAGTTTCGTCTACATCACATAGAATATCACCATTTATATCAAAACCTTTCACAAATTGTCCTGATGGACAAATTTTACCTCTAATGTTATTTCCTACAACATTTCCATTAACATCTAATTTCTGTGTAGGATTTGGATTTCCAATACCGACTTTGCCGGAAACGCCAGAATACATATCGGTTCCAGATATTACCCAATCATTATCACTACTCTGGTCTGTACCACACACCAAGTTTCCAGATATGTCAGTGTCAATGGTATCACAACTCACGAGTCCTGTAATCCTTACATCGCCATTAAAAACAGCATCTCCATTCACACCTCCACTTAAATCCAATTCTCCAGCACTATGGCCTAAAGTAGAAGGTGTGGATGTTCCAAAAGCAAAAACTCCTATGCCAATTATTGAAAGAACTATGAAAGCAACAAAAGTATAAACTGCCCTATTATTGAAATTTATTTGAATATTCAAACCCCTTTTCATATACTTTAATGGAAAAAAGAGTTTTTAAATATTTTTAACTCTTTTTAATATAATAATACATCTCAAGAATCTTTAAAAATATCTAATTCTTTTACAATATATGAAATTTTTTAACTTTGGAAAGAAAGATAAAATCCTCGATTTGACAAATTACAAAAAACAAGAAGAAGAATCAGAGATAGAAAATAATTCTGGAGAATTAATTCTTGATTCGGGAAAGGTTGAAGACTCTGAAGAAAATGATCAAATTAAAGATTTAGATTTATCTCCTGATGATATTCTAAATAAAAAAAAGAAATTTGCAAAAAGAATTTCTGAATTGACAACTACAGTTGAGGATTTATCAAATCAAATTTATCATCTTCAACAAAGAATTGAGCTTTTAGAGAAGAAGCTTAGCATTAACAGAGAGTAATTTTACTTCAGAGTTGAAGGAGAGGTTAGCAGAAGGAAAATGCCGTTCTCCTCAAAGGGAAGGTTACACTAAGACAATTTTAAAAGAGGCTGATTGTCAAGAAATCTTGGTTCCTTACAATGTCCTAGCACTGCAATAATTCTTTTAAATATTAGACAATCTTAAAATTCATGTAAGTTGGAATTAAAATGAAAGCAACAACTTTATCAAGAATTGAAAGAACATTAAGGCCTCTTATAAGAAAATTGCCCCCGCGAAAAATTGTTTCTGTTTATTCCAGAGGAAGGGTGAAATTTATGAAAGCTTTTGAAAATGATTTTCCCGAAGAGCCATACATCCCTCCAGAAAGTTTAGCGAGAGAATTATGGGGTTTAAGATTTAGGACTCCAATAATGAATTCTGCTGGAATGTTCAAGGATGGAGAATGCCCGGCAATTGTTGAGAAACAGGGAGCAGGTGCATATCTTGGAGGAACAGGAACTTTTTTCCAGAGAAAAGGAGTTACTGAAAAAGAAATCCATCTCCCTTTTGAATTTCATGGAATACAGGCCGTTCCCAGAGAACGCTTTGAAAACGGGGATTTGTAATCGAATACTTATATGACTGGATATGTCCAATCTTAGTAATTCTACCAACACCAATGAGCACCCTGTCTATCCCATCAACAAGAGGGATATTCTTGGCGTAAATAAATACAAGTGATTTCTCTGATTCAATGGCACTAATGAATGTATTTAGAAGCTCTTCCTGATTCTCCTTCTGTTGAACCCATGAGTTCTCAAAATCTAAATCAGGTTCCTTATTTACATCATAGTTAAGTTCAAGTTCATTGGCTATTTCTGATTCCTCCGTTTTAGGGTCCTTTAACATCCAGCGATATGGAACCACATTAAAGGAGAATGGATAAGTCTTTAAAATAGTTGGTTGATAATGCTTGTATTTATCGTTGAAATCATACGGATGGCTTACTTCCCTTTCAACTGTTTGTGAAGACATGAACGTTACCTTCTCTGCCAAGCAAGGCGGGAGTTCATTCATTTTCAACTTATGATACCCTTTTTCTGCATTGGCCTCTTCATGTTCAACATCTTTATTCATTTGAATTCTCGGCAAAAACATGCACGATGCGTTATCTCTTGGATTGGAGCAAACAGTTCCGTTCCATGCATTGTCGTGCCAAGGCACTCTAACTGATAAATGTTTAAGTGGTATCTTCATAACTATAGTACTTTGTTTAATAATCCATCTGTCTGCTCTTCCAAAGCAAGGATATCAGCTTTAATCTCCTCCAGTGACCTTAGCGGTTTATACTCATAGAAATACTTGGTAAAGTTGATTTCATAGCCAATATTGGTCTTGCTTTCATCTACCCAGGCATCAGGTACATGAGGTAGCACCTCCCGTTCTATATACTTTTGAATATTCTCCTTTAGCGGAATATTCTCCGTATCACGCAAGTTGCTATCAGCTTTGGGATTTCCTTCTTTATCCAAAACTATTTTGCCGTTTTCCTTCAAGGGTCTTTCAACCGTTACTTTAGAGTATCCGAAATCCGAGTTGTCGAATATTTTACTGTGCTTGGTCTTCTTAAAATCGCCATATAGTTTGGTGATGTCTGCAATGTGCTGCTGACTAAGTTCATTACGTTTGTCACCCAGTGACTTGCTCATCTTTTTGTAAAAATCAACAGCATTAATAAGCTGGACTTTACCTTTTCTCGGCTCATCTTTATGATTGCTTATGACCCAGATATAGGTGCTAATGCCCGTATTGTAAAACAGCTGATTTGGCAATGCTATGATTGCTTCTAATAAGTCATTCTCAATTATCCACTGCCGAATACTGCTTTCGTTCTTCTTACTGCTTGGAGAGCCTGAGAATAGGGGTGAGCCATTAAATACAATCGCCAGTCGTGAACCTTCTGGTTTCATCTTGCTCATTAGGTTCATTAAAAACAAAAAGGAGCCATCACTGATTGATGGCAGTCCAGCACCAAACCTACCTCCATGTCCCAATTGTTCGTATTCATCCACTACTTTTTTCTGAATCTTTTGCCATTTTACACCGAAGGGTGGATTAGTAATGAGGTAATCGAATTTCTGGCTTCCATGCTGGTCATTTGAAATGCTGTTCCCTCGTTTTATATTTGTGGGATTTTGCCCTTTGATTAGCATATCGGATTTACAAATAGCATAAGACTCAGGGTTTAGTTCTTGGCCAAATACCTCTAATCGAGCTTTGGGGTTCAACTCATTCATGTACTCTTCAGCCACCGATAGCATCCCGCCTGTACCAGCACAGCAGTCATAAATGGTTTTTACAATTCCTTTTTTTGTGAGGATGTCTCGGTCGTTCAGGAAGAGGATATTCACCATTAAGCGAATTACTTCCCTTGGGGTAAAGTGCTCTCCAGCCGTTTCATTGGAAAGTTCTGCAAACTTCCGAATAAGCTCTTCGAACAAGTAACCCATATTCATGCTTGAGATCTTGTTAGGATGGAGGTCGGTTTCCTGGAAGCGCTTTACAACCATGAAGAGCAGATTTTCTTCATCCATTTTTACTATTTGATTATCGAATTCAAACTGGTCAATAATCTCTCGTGCGTCTTCCGAGAACCCATTGATGTAATTGCGAAGATTTGCAGCTATATTGTCTGGGTCAGCTACCAGTTTATTGAAGTCAAATTTGCTCTTGTTATGGAAATTATAGCCAGCTACTTTGTTGAGAATAGGGTCAAGGTTTTGAACCTTCATCTTCTTTACCGCATCATGCTTCTTTAGCACCATGTCCTTAGATTCCTCCAGAACACAATCCAGCCTTCTTAGGACAGTCAATGGGAGTATAACCTTGCCGTAGTCGCTTTGTTTGTATTCCCCTCTTAGAAGGTCTGCAATTGACCAAAGAAAATTGGCTGTTTCTTTGAAATTCGTCATGCTCGCAATTCTTTGTTGGATATTATTAGTTCTTTGGTGTCAACATCAAGTATGTCAGCTATCTTATTGAGGAGTGGGAGGGAAGGTTGTCTTCGATTTTGCACGTAACCATTTACCATGTTGTAAGACTTACCCAGCTTTTCGCATCACCAGGTTTGAGTTTTCCCTTGTTGCTCAAGAACTGTCTTTATCCTATTCATTTCATATTAAAATTTTGGTACATAAAGATATCTCATTGTTTGAGATATAAAAAGGGGTTAGTTTCCTGTGAACAACGAATCTAATTTCACATCCAATTCCTCCATACCTTTTGCAATTTCCCTGAGGTCCTTATTCCTTCCATATCCACTTTCAAGTACTCGTTGGATGCATGCGTATTTGACAGAATCGACGACATCTGCCTCATAGATCACTGACTTTTTTTGTTGCTCACCTTGTAGACATGTTCCCGAACTTCATCCCACCATTCCAATCGCTTACCCTCCATAAACTCATCGATCCATTTTCTTGAAAGTTGCATTTTGCATCCCAACCATCCACGAAGGAAATAACCTCTTCTGCGTAGGTAGGCCATATCAATCAATTCCCCAGGTGTCATTGCCAATATTTCAGCAATTGCTATCAGCTTATTATAATCGATCTTCTTCTCATAGCCTGATAGGATCCTTCCAACGTCATTGAACTTCATTCCAAGAGCCCCAGCGATCATCGCTATCGATACATTCTTCTCTTGCAGATAATCTCCCATGATTTGGGATACTTCACGGTTTAGGAACGCTTTATTAATCTTGACGCGATTATTGTTTTTATTCCGCACTTCCGCTTCATCGTGCCATTTTTTTCCGTTTAGCTTTGAAGGAGGAATATCACTGACTGTGAAATCCTGTATTACTATCCGCCTGAACTTATTAATTACAAGCCTTCTGTCAAGACCGTTTTTAATTGAAGATTTGATCTTTTTAGTTAAGTATGCCATTTCAATCAATATTGAATTCTTATACTATCGCATGGGATATGTTAGCTCTTGACGACTTAGATGCATAGGTCAGGTATGAGGATATCATGGAAGTGCGATAAAGTAAGGTTGTCTTATCATGTACACGATCTTAAATAAAAGCTAACTCATTTATGATTGAGTCCAAAATGGGGGGCGTCTGTTCCTTTATAGTATTGAATACCATCTTTCCTTATTTCATATTCTTGCATCTTCTGTTTAGTTTGTTCCTTCTTTTCCTCTTCTTCATTTGCATCCTTACCAAGATCTTGACCCTTACCATCTTCTTTATCTTTACCTGTGGAGCTATCCAACTCCTTTGTAGCCCCTTCTGTGCCCCTTTCATGCTCCTGCAATATCCCCGAAACTTTCTTCGTATTTTGAGTATCGTTCGTCTGTATTTCCTGAACGTAGGCTAAGGAATCAGGGAAGATGTTTGCATGTTCTGTAATTGATTTAATGATATTCCTATGGGCCGGGTTGTTTTGCTTGAGGGGATAGTTTTTTTGTTGCTTCATAAAGTCAGTTAACCATATCCAGGGATCATTTCGCTCAAATTTTGATTTTAGTTGATCGATACTCTGCTCGATTTGTTGTTGTTTCAAGCTGGTCTTAAATGCCATCGCTTCAAAATCCAGCTCGTAGAAACCGGCTAAGTCGCAATTATCAACTAAGAAAAGATAAACCAGCTTTGCTTGGGGCTTGAGTTTACGAAACCACTGGTTTTCCCATTTTGTTGACTCTGTAAATCTAAGTGGCATTTATTTGTTTTGTTTGTGGTTAAAATCAATCTTATTGTTCTCAAATACTTGCATCAATCCTTCAAGATCGTAGTAATAACTACCTCCAACTTTAGTTGGATTTAATGTGCCATTGATTCGAAGATTTTGCAAGGTGCCATCTGAAATTCCAAGTATTTCTTTTACTTGCTTGGACTTTAACCACTTTTTATTGGCCGGCTTTTGCTCTAATAACAAGTTGGCCATACTCTTCAACAGGCTATCTTCAAGCTGTTTGAGATCCTCCTTTGTTGCAATTTGATCTTGTGTCATTTTCATCGGTTTTAAACAAATAATAACTGCTGTAAAATTCAGCTTTAGTTAGCCCTATTGCAAAAGAAATAGTCAACATTTATGTTTTTTTTCAATAAAACTGGGTAAAGTCTATTATTGGAATGAAAATTTAGGATTAATTCACCTCAATTGACTACAATAATGCAAGATTGATCGATAGTTACAACAGGAGGGGTAAGACCAATTATTCTACCTGGATTAAGTAATCCATCAACATCTATTATTAACCAAGATGCTTCATTTGTAAATATCGAATGATTAGATCAGGAAGAGGTTTGGCCGGTCTTCATTTTCCGAGTTGACAGCTTATCTTCTAATGCGGCCATATCATTACTAACTTTCTTTTCTACCACTTTAGCATAGATCTGAGTAGTCCGTATATTCTTGTGGCCCAGCATGCTACTCACAGTCTCAATTGGTACGTTATTGGTCAGAGTGACAGTGGTGGCAAAGGTATGCCTGGAAGTATGCCAATGAAGATCTTTATTGATCCCACATAAGACAGCTATCTCCTTTAGAAAAGCATTCATCTTCTGGTTGCTTTTAATGGGCATAAGGAGCTTCGTAAATGCACATTCAGGGTCTTCCCTATACTTGTCAATAATTTGAAGTGGTTTCGGTAAGAGGGGAATATTAGACCTTACACCGGTTTTGGCTCTATTCAATGAGATCCATTCCTTACCGTCTATCCCCATAATTATATCATCCTGGGAGAGCGTCTTTAAATCGATATAAGAAAGGCCGGTATAGCAGCAGAAAACAAATGCGTCTCTTACTCGCTCCAATCTTGGTATCGAAATTTCTTTTTCTTCCATTGCCTGCAGTTCTTCAGCTGTGAGAAAAATCCGTTCTACATCCTTAAGTTTTGATTTAAATTTATGGAATGGATCTTTTTCAAGCCATTCATTTGCAACTGCCATATGAATGATCTTTCTAAAGTTCCGGATATACTTTATCGAAGTATTATGATTACAGCCGTGTACTGTTTTTAAGTAGTGCTCAAAATCGGTAATGATCTTGTAATTTAATTCCATCAGTAGTATATCCTGAATACGATACTGGTGTAATAAGAATCTACTAATATGGTTCAGAGTGGTTTCATATCGGATATATGTAGCCTTAGCAAAGTCAATTCCTATTTTCTCCTTCACCAGTTGGTTGTGATATTTAAATAACTCAATCAGGCTCATTTTCTTATCTGCGCTACCCGAAAATATATTTACGATAGTTCTCGCACTGATATTTTTGTTTTCCTTTAATAGTTGGGTGTGAATGTCATTTAGTTTGATCCTGATCTTTTCTATATGATTGTTAATGGACCTGGCATCTTCTTTATTTCCCCTGACTCTGCTTAGACCACTATGCCATTTGTCCGGGCTAACCCATCGATTGATAGAAAACTCCGCTCGTTTACCGTCTACGGTTACGCGACAGTAAATTGGAATTTGTCTATTTGTATTGATTTTATTTCGCCGGATATAAAAGAGGATATTATAGGTAGGCATCTTAGATCTATTATTTAATGATTAAAATAGGCACCTAATATTTAATAAAGTTAAGTAAATATTATTGAATAATTAGATCTAAAAGGTTTATTTAGCTTTAATTTATCAACATTTGTGGAATAGGTGCCCTTTTAAACAATTTATAGATAGGCACCGAATAACACACCTAAACAACCAGAATCTTTGATAGATTATATGGGCATTGAAGTAAAAAACCCTTTAAAATGATAAATTCTAAAGGGTTTTAGTGTGTTCTAACTAATGGGTTGTGGAGCTGGAGGGATTCGAACCCTCGTCCAGACAAGGTCTTCATATGCCTTCTACATGCTTAGCCTGAAATTATTTTTCGAACCATGACCGGCTTCGGGCGTCCATATCATAGCCTTATCCTCTCTAGTTTCGCGAACAAAGCGAGGCGCAATGTCCGCTAGCTTAGTATGTTATTATGTTCCGTTGCAGGTATACCAAGCTAAGCCTGCAGGGAACAAAAGCGCTTAATACCTAGTATTAAGCAGCTAAGGCAAAATTAGAATTGCCAATTAAAATAAGTCGCGCATTAGGATTTGCGAGCTAAGACGCTAAAGCTCGGCATGCTTACATATCAAGTTCAATGCTGTCAATTCCTGTCAGCCCCAAAACTTCAATGAACGAAATTCATTTCAATAATATACGAAAATGAACTAATTTTGCTCTAAATTATAAAACTGGGGCAGTAAATGAAACAAGTCAGGATTGGTATAATCAGAGAATCAAAGATTCCGCCGGATTCGAGAGTGGCTTTAACGCCAGCACAGTGCAAAAGACTGCTTAGTGAGAATACTTCGCTGGAGATATATCTGCAGCCTTCCAAGCACAGGTGCATACCGGCACAAGAATATTCATCTGCAGGCGTGCGCGTGCGGGAAGACATGACCAACTGCGATATCCTCATGGCTATCAAGGAAGTACCTATTTCTAATCTGATCTCGAATAAAACCTACACATTCTTCTCTCATACTATCAAAAAACAGCCTAAGAACAGGGATCTGCTCAAACAGATCCTGGTGAAGAAGATCAACCTGATCGATTATGAGTGCCTTACGAACGATGAAGGTGCCCGTTTGGCCGGATTTGGAAGAATAGCAGGCATGGTGGGTGCTCATAATGCATTCTGGACCTGGGGTAAGAGAACAGGTGCTTTCAAACTCAAACGCGCTTTTGAGTTTGACGACCTTGATGACGTAACCAAGGCATACAAAAAAGTTAAGCTTCCACCTATAAAAATTGTTCTCACCGGTACGGGAAGTGCAGCAACCGGTGCAAAAGAAATGCTTGATTCGATTGGCGTTCCAAGTGTTTCCAGCGCAGACTTTCTGAAGAAAAAATACCGGAAGCCGGTTTATTTACAGCTGGATGCCGACCAGTTATATGCCCACAGGAAAAACAAGAAGTTTGAACTGCAGGATTTTATTGATCATCCGGGTAATTATAAGAGCGTTTTCGATAAATATTTGATGGATACAGATATGCTTATTAATGCCATTTATTGGGATCCGGGCGCAGATAAACTCTTTACCAAAGAGCAGATGAAGGATAAAAAATTCAGTATTCAGGTTATTTCAGATATCGCCTGCGATGTGAATGGTGCGATCCCATCCACCATAAGAGCCTCCAATATTGAGAACCCGGTCTATGGATACTCCGTGGAGAAAGAATCCATTGTTCAACCTTATAACGGCGAGGGGATCGATATAATGGCTATTGATAATTTACCCAACGAATTACCTAAGGATGCTTCTATTGATTTTGGCGAAGACCTGATGGACAATGTAATGTCATTTCTGATCCGCGACATGGATCACGAGGTCATACAAAGAGCCATGATCTCCAAGGATGGAAGCCTTATGAAGAATTTTGAGTATCTCGATACATACGCGAATTCCTGAGGATCGCTGATGGAGGACGCCGACAATCCTGCCTGCGGCAGGGAGGTGATTTGATTGCAGACAGCAGACCGAAGACATGACACTTTGGACGCGGGACGTTGAACTTTGAGTCCACTCCGAAAAGTGTGGAATAGATCATGCCACTAAAACACGAAAACACAAAATTTCACAAATGATTGATATTTAATTATTTATATTTTGTGTTCTTTTGTGATTTAGTGCTTTTGTGGCGAAAAATGACTTTTAAGAGGGGACTCAACTTTGAATGTCGATTTAACTACTTTTGCATTTTCTTTTAAAAATTGATGAATAGAAATCTCTAAAAATGTCGATCAGGATATCATTACTGGCCCTGTTTATTGCAGGAATCATCAATTTTAATTGTTCTCAAAACGGAAATAATATGGAAATGCTAGCAGATTTTGTAGCAGATGTTTCAAATCACTCCTATTCTAAGCCGGAGGAAGTGATTGTAACGCATCTCGATCTTGATATTGAAGTGGATTTTGAAAATAAGATGATAACCGGGAAAGCAAGCTATCAGATAGACAATAAAAGTGGCAGTATTGAAATGTATCTTGATATACGGCAGATGGAAATTGAGAAGGTCACGTTGGGGGAAGACGAAACAGAAACCGCCTTTGCAGTAGGTCCGGAACCCGACAGCGAATATTTAGGCAGGCCGCTCAAGATAGCCATCGATGCAGATACGAAGCAGGTCAACATTTATTACAGTACCAAGCCTGAAGCCGCGGCGCTGCAGTGGCTGGCCCCGGAACAGACTGAGGGGAAAGTTCATCCGTTTCTATTTACACAATCACAAGCTATTCTCGCAAGAACCTGGGTTCCTTGCCAGGATGCGCCGGGGATCAGATATACTTATAATGCTACTGTGAAGGTTCCTAAAGAGCTGATGGCAGTGATGAGTGCGGGAAATCCAACAGAAAAAAATGCAGAGGGTATTTATAAATTTGTGATGGCACAACCGATTCCATCCTATTTGATGGCATTGGCGGTTGGGGACATTGTGTTCAAACCTATCGGAGACAGAACGGGTGTATACGCTGAACCTGCGATGATTGACACGGCCGTGAGGGAATTTTCAGAAATGGAGGATATGCTGCTCTCCGCCGAAAAACTTTACGGAGCTTATCGATGGGATAGGTATGACGTAATAGTATTACCACCAAGTTTTCCATTTGGCGGTATGGAGAATCCACGACTCACTTTTGCAACGCCTACGGTTATTGCCGGAGATCGCTCATTGGTGTCGTTGATTGCACATGAGCTCGCTCACTCCTGGTCAGGTAACCTTGTTACCAATGCAACCTGGGATGACTTTTGGCTAAACGAAGGATTTACAGTTTATTTTGAAAGAAGGATCATGGAAGAAATACATGACAAGCCATATACCGACATGCTGTCAATGGCAGGATATCAGGACCTGCAAGATGAGATAAAACGACAAGGTGAGAATAGCGATGATACAAAGCTCAAGCTAAATTTAAGCGATCGTGATCCGGATGACGGCATGACCAACATAGCGTATGAAAAAGGCAGCTTGTTTGTAACACATATAGAGAACGTGGTTGGAAGGGAAAAGTTGGATGCATTTCTCAAGACCTATTTTAACAAATTCGCATTCAAATCCATGACCACAGAGAAGTTCATCGAATACCTGGAGAAAGAACTTATTGCTGGTGACGATTCTCTTGCAAAACGAATCAATCTTGCAAGCTGGGTCTATTCACCGGGAATTCCTGAAGACCACCCTGTGAGAGAGTCCAAACGTTTTGAATTTGTAGAAGAGAATCTGGCGAAATGGTTGGACGGTACGAAGTCCCACCAGCTTTCAACGCAATACTGGTCGACGCATGAGTGGTTACATTTTTTAAGAAATATGCCCGACACAATTACGGAAGAAAGATTGGTGGATCTGGACTCCACTTTTAATTTCACCGCATCCGGAAATGCGGAAATTTTATGCATTTGGTTTCAGCATACCATTAAACATAACTACACGGCCAGTTTTGATTCCCTCGAGCATTTTCTCATGAAAGTAGGCAGGAGAAAATTTCTTGAACCATTATACAAGGAACTCGTAAAATCTGAAGAAGGAAAGAAAAGGGCTGAGAGCATTTACGCTAAAGCTCGTCCGAATTATCATTCCGTTTCCACCAATACGCTGGACGAGATACTAGGCTGGGAGTAATTGAGGAAATGGAGTAGAATATCTAACACCCAACACCGATCAGCGAATTAAGAAGATGTCTCTGTATAGCAGTTTTGCTTACTTAAGTTGAACTTGCTTCAGCGTCAGGGTTTCTTCCGCAGGATTATAATCGTACAACACCACCGTTCCGGGCTTGCCGGCAACCACACCACTGAGATTTTTATTGAAAATATATTCAACCTGATCGATCCCGGGCAGCGCTTCGTTGATTCTTGGCCCATGTGCATTCAAAAGGCTGAGATATTTCTTCATTGCTTTGGTTTTGTAGGTAAGCCGTGGGTCCGTGAACTCGTTTTCCTCGATAATTATTGACGGCGTACTTGCAGTTTTTCCTACCGGCAGACTGATCAACATTCTTTTGCTCATCGCTTTCGTCACTGCCGGCAGTTCCCGATACTTGTCCATACGTTCCACCCTATAATAAATAATGCGAGGAGTACCTCTGGTATCGGTTAGTTTGTATGCAAACAGATTATTATCCGTCAGCGTGTTTGAAAATTCAGCACCCGATCTCAGATAAAACCGTCCGGTCACATGAGTTGTCGTGACCGGTGTTTTTACAAGATAATTACCCAGTTTGGATATTTTCTGATCATAATTCATAATAATAAAATCCCGGGACTTCAAAGTCATTTCGGAAATAGGTAACCCATCCTCTTTGAATACGGCGTCGTGATAATAAGCTTGAGCTATCATGGTGTAGCCAAATCTTTGCTTAACAACATCCTGAATAGCGAATTGGATCAAACCCCGATTAATGGAATCACGTGTTTCCTTACCGGTATAAAATTTCTTAATGTCGTTCTTATAGGCTCTGCTGTTTCCCAGTCTCCTACCGGAGCTGTTGAATTTGAAAAGGAACATTCCGTCAGGGTTTTCTTTTCTTAGACTGTCGGCGTACAAGAAATGACCTGCCAGCAGCATGTTTCCCAAATCATCAAATTTTAATAATGTCGGGTAGCGAAACAGGATGTTACCACTTATGTTGTACATAAAAATTTCTTCACCGTTTTCGCGTGCGAAACCTATCGCCATATTGTTATAATCTTCTCTCGGCCCGAAAACGGTAGCCTTGTTTCGCACCACAACTAACATCTTCTGTGATGAGGCTGCCAAAATAATATCATATGCTTTTTCTTCCTTGGGAAAATTTTCCATCACCCAAACTTCATTCAGTTTATTATTGAGAAGGGTGATACGATAACCCCGGCTACGATTAGGATCCAATACGTTTTGAAGGATTTGATAAAGGTAATTCTGAACAATATAAATACCCTCGTTTTTATCGGGGACAAAAAATGATTTGCCTGCCAGGTAGTATTCATCCTTTAAATCCTCCTCAAAAGTTCGCTGCTTCATCACGTTACCCAAACTGTCGATAGTAACAATAATTCGTTTTTCGTTTGGCCTGTCATGAAAAATTAGAAACAAGACCTTACCATTATCACAACCTTGCTCAAACATGGCTTCACGAGGTATGGTTAAGGTGACCAGCTGTGTGACCTCAAGGTCTGAGTTGAACTGGGTGTACAGGTATTTTATGGAAGCGCCTTTGGATTCTTCTGAAACATGGAGAGAATAAAAGCCGCGGTTTTCAAGCCGATGAAACCCATGAAAGGCTATTGGAGCTATATTGGTTATCTTATTCGTTTGACTCACAACCGGAAGCGGCGCGAGCCAAATATTAGTAAAAACAAATAATACAATAAGAAAATAATTATTGCTTCTCAGTGCTCTCATTTTTCTGCTTACCGAAAGTTTCAATAAAACCTTTGACCTTTGATCGAACGACAGTTTGATCTTTTTCATATACAGGTGACAGAGATTCTTTTCCCGGAAAATTCTCAACCTGTAATGTTTGCGTTGGAAAAGCAAAATTAACGCCAAGATCCTCCGCGAGCTTCATGATCCCGATAATTATCTCATGCCTTGCTTTCAGTTCACCAGACCAATCAGGAACTTCAAAGAAGATGTAGAACAGAATATTGAGGGAAGAATCACCCATCTCGTTCAGATGGATCTCGTAGTAATCCTTTCTCGTGTCAGGATGTGCTTCGATCATTTTTTTAAGCCCGTCTACAAATTCTTCGATCAACATCGGCGGAGTATCATACATAACGGAGATTTTTGTCGTAAATCTCCGGTAAGCTCGCATACCCATATTGTCCACGGTAAGATCAGCCACGCGCGCGTTGGGAATGTATACCAGCGAGTTGGCAAAGGTCCTTACTCTCGTAGAACGAAATCCAATTTCTTCTACGGTTCCATCCACTCCTTCAAACCTGATATAATCACCGATCTGGAACGGTTTATCAATGAATATCATGATTGAACCAAAGAAGTTCTTCAGTGTGTCTTGCGCTGCCAACGCGAATGCAAGTCCGCCTAACGATAATCCGGCGAGAATAGCCGTGATATTAAACTCAAGATTGTGCAGTATATACAAGGTCCCAATAACTGCTATAAACACCTTCAAAGTCTTTTTTACTAGCGGAATTAGCTGGTCATCCAGGGTACTTTCGGTCTTTTCCGCAAGTTTTGCGAAAAACAAGCTTAAAAGATCCACAAAACGGTAGAAAAAAATTGTCCCAAATATAGGAGTTAATGCATTGATCACCATCATCGTGTACTTCGATATATTAATCGGAAGTTGAAGCGCCGGAACGAACAGGACCAAGACTATAGTGATCAGGAATAGTGAAAGGGGCCTGGCAATCTTTTTAATAAGCTTTATTGCCTTCTTATCAATCTTAATTCCTATTGCCAAACGCTTGATAATGATCCTGAATACCAGGGTAAATATCCTGTGAACAACGAAACTTATGAATATCAGGATCAGGATACCTATGTATTGCCACATATCAAGGCCCAGTAGCTTTTTACTCCCGAACTTTGGAATCAGGTTCACAAGAAAATCCACACCAAATGGGAAGATATCCTTGTACATAGCCGGTATTTCTTCAACCGTTCTTTGAGAGTAAACCCAATTGACACCGATCTTTTCTAAATAAATTCGTTTTTCTAATTTGAACGGATAATATCGGTTAGTGCCGTTACCATCCACATAGTTTGGATCCTTAGGGGCCACTGCCGTATCCACATATAATCCCTTGGCATCAAAGATCTGTTTAAGCTGAATTGCCAACTTTTCTGAATCCTGGTTTTTCGCTACAATGGCAAGAGTTTTAGCAGCCAGCTCAGGCTTGAACTGATCGTTCTGGAGATTATTGATGTGAAGTGAAATAGCGTCATGGGGAGATCTAAGTGTCTGAGCTGTAGGAGCGGAAATGGTCGCTTGTGCAAACACGAAATTCGTTGAGCAGGGAACGGTTAGCACTAAGCAGAGTGCGGCTATTAGTAAACATCTTAAATACTGCACTTTAGACGTGACGTTACTCTTTGATTGAGCGTTGATTAATTCCATTGAGATGGGTGTTTTTAAAAAGGCAAACATGAAAATACTTTTGTAAGACGCACAAAAATAATAATTTATCCCTTTAATATTTCGAATGGCTTTTAGAACGATGGCCGTTTTGCGTATCCTTCACTTATTTCTATATTCGTTCCTTCACATCTCTGAGATCGTGCCCAAATTAAACAAAAGTCTTACTCTTTACGGGCTCACCATGGTTGTCATCGGCTCCTGTGTTGGTAGTGGGATCTTTCTCACCCCGGCCCAAATAGCGGGGCATCTACCTTCTGCTAATTTGATCCTTGGTGTGTGGATACTCGGAGGAGTAATTGCAATCTCAGGTGCGCTTACCTTTGCTGAGTTGGGAGCCATGTTCCCCAAGTCGGGCGGACTGTACGTATTCCTCAAGAATGCCTATGGTGACCTGTTTGGATTTCTATATGGCTGGGCCACGCTGTTAGTGGTAACCACAGGGGCTATTGCTGCGCTTTGCCTGGGCTGCGCTACCTACATCAATAAAATAATACCTCTTGGAGATGGGGGAATGAAGTTGGTAGCCATAGGCTTGATCGTGACGGTAACGCTGATCAATATCCGGGGTGTGAAGTTTGGAGAATTGTTTTCCAACGTATTTACGGGCTTGAAACTATTAGGTATTGCCGGGCTGATTGCACTTGCTTTTGTAGTCAGTAAAATAAATATTGAAGAGATAACGAAGACCTCTTCTCTGATCGAGGGAAATATCACAGGTGCTGTGGGTTTGGCTTTAATAGGTGTCATATTCTCGTATGGTGGTTTCCAGCATGCCTCGTACCTGGCCGGGGAAGCAAAGGACCCTATCAGGACCGTACCACGAGCAATGATCATCGGTACCATCATTGTGACCATTGTATACTTTCTTACAAACCTTGCCTATATCCAACTCCTGCCCATAGAAGAAATTGCTGCATCAAGCAGCGTTGCGGCGGATGCAGTAGAGACTGTCTTGCCAATAGGCGGCTTGTTGATCGCGATCATCATCGCAATTTCTACGTTTGGTACGGCCGGGATCTATACCATGACATCCCCCAGGATATATTATGCGATGGCAAAGGATGGAAATTTCTTTTCGGCACTCGCTAAGGTTAGTGAGAAATACCGAACCCCTGTATTTGCCATATTATTACAGTCCGCCTGGGCGATCGTTTTGCTGAATTTCTGGGAGACATTTGAAAACCTTATCGCTTATGTGCTATTTACTGATTGGATCTTCATGACCCTGGCCGCCATCAGTATATTCGTTTTTAGGATAAAAAGAAAGGACACACCCAGGCCCTACAAGACCTTGGGTTATCCAGTTGTTCCACTTATCTTCATAGTACTCTCAATATTTGTTCTGGTCAGCACGTTGATTGGCGAACCCTCGAAAGCATTTGCCGGCTTGGGAATACTAGCCATAGGCACAATTGTATTTTTCATTTTTAAGTCAAAAAAAACATAATTCCAATGGACATTTCATATATAATCAATCAGTTAGGGGAAGAACGTGAGGAGTATTATAATTCAGTGGCTCCTCCGCTGATCCAGACAAGTAACTTTGCCTTCAAGACTGTTGCGAAGTTCAGACAGGCTATTGGGGATGAAAAGGAAGCGTATATCTATACGAGAGGAAATAACCCAACGGTTGACATACTTTCAAAAAAACTTGCAGCTCTTGAGGGTGCCGAAGAAGCCCTGATCTTTGCAAGCGGCATCGGTGCAATTTCATCCGCGATCATATCCGGCCTTTCTGCCGGCGATCATGTGGTTTGTATAGAAAAGCCTTATAGCTGGACCAATAAACTATTGAACACATTATTATCCAGATTTCAGATCGAGACGACAATGATCGATGGAACGGATTTTAATAATTTTGAAACTGCTGTCAAAGAAAACACAAAGTTGATCTATCTTGAAAGTCCCAATTCTTTGACTTTTGAACTTCAGGATATCGAGCGTGTCGCAAAGTTTGCCAAATCAAAAGGCATCCGGACGATTATCGATAATAGTTATTGTACACCATTGGCGCAGTCCCCAATAGAATTAGGGATAGATATCGTCGTTCATTCTGCCTCTAAATATCTTGGTGGGCATAGTGATTTGGTGGCAGGCGTGCTATGTTCTTCCAAAAAGATCATTGATAAGATCTTCTACAATGAATACATGACACTCGGCGCTATCATATCACCGTTCAATGCATGGCTTATGTTAAGGAGTATCAGGACTTTGCAGTTACGCGTTGAAAAATCCGCAGCCTCGACGCTCGAACTGGTAAAATATCTTAAGACTCATGAAAAGATAGAGAAGGTCATTTACCCATTTTCTGAAGAACACCCGCAGTTTGACCTGGCTAAAAAACAGATGAAGCAAGAAACCGGGATGTTCTCTATACTATTAAAGACAGATGATATTAGTAAAGTGGAGCAGTTTTGTGATCAATTGAAATATTTCCTGATCGCTTGCTCATGGGGAGGGCATGAGTCATTGGTTTTTCCCGTAGGTGCTTTTGAAAGCAATCCGGATGCCGAAAATTTACCTGTCAATCTTGTCAGACTGTACATAGGCTTGGAAGAACCTAAAGTATTGATCGATGATTTAAAACAGGCGTTGGATGGTATATGAGAGCAAGTTCATTTTTAGCTAAATTTGAAAAGAAGCGGGTAATGTTATAGATTAAGACTGCAATTATTGTTCCGGAGCCATTCAGGATCGCCCGGCAGCGTTGGACATACGACTCTTTGATTATAGTGGGCAAGCAGAAAACAACATAATGTTTGAATCATTAAAAGTTAAACTACCAATGAAAAAAATCTATTCAGGACTTCTAATAAGTCTGTTATCAACAGCACTTCATGGCCAAATTGTCACTTTCGAATGGGCCAAATCCATGGGGGGAACATCTACTGATATAGGAAAATCCATCACCACTGATGTCTCGGGTAATGTTTTAACAACCGGATATTATTATGGCACGGTAGATTTTGATCCGGGTGCAGCAACCTTTAATTTGATATCAAATAGCGCCGCAGATATTTTTATCCAAAAATTAGATGCCAATGGGAATTTTATTTGGGCCAAATCCATGGGAGGGACATCTAGTGATATAGGAAATTCTAT
>JACZTA010000041.1 GCA_022573915.1 Bacteroidota bacterium
GGTGTCGATTGGAGATTGTGAATAGTTACGCCAGGGTACGAGAGATAATCGCAGAGAATGAAGCCAATAATGAAGAATTTAAGATTGCAGTTGTAATAACGATCGAAGGAGGACACGCACTAGGTTGCGGGCATGTCGTTCAAAAGACCAATTCAAATCGAAACGATTCCAATACACCGGCGAATGTGGATGAAGCGAAACTCCTGGAAAGGGTGAATGCTCTAAAGGGTGTTGGTTCCGCAGGAACACCGGCATGGGAACCTACTCCATTGTGGATCACACTGGCGCATGCATTCGGCAACAATATAATTGGAAATGCACAGGCACTCCCCAAGTTTTATAAGCCGAAGCTGCGGTTTTTTGAACCTCATTGGAAAGGGACAGAATCGGGCGACACCATCCCCGAGTATGAACTCACGCTCAATAAGGGAATGACACCTACAGGCGAGAAAATAATTAAACGATTACTGGGCATTGATGGTAACAATCAAGGTAGACGCATTCTGATCGATATCAAACATATGAGCATTCGAAGCAGGTTGAAGTATTACGAGATCCTGGATGTTAATAAAGCTCAGTATCCCGATGATAATATTCCGATCATCCTGAGTCACGGTGGCGTGAATGGCGAACCTTCTATTACAACGGCAGGAAAAGATCCAACAGATTCACATGAAGACTGGTTAAGGAGGGACAGGCGTGAAAAATTTAATCCATGGAGTTTTGGTTTGCATGATGATGAGATCATTAGAATTCATAGATCTCAAGGTTTGATCGGGCTGATCGTAGATCAACGTGTACTCGCATGCAGAAAGCGGGTACCTCCTATCAGGAGCAAATTGTGGTCCAGCCGTAAATGGGCCAGGTTGGTAACCGATCAGATCCTGCATATCGTGAAAACAGTTTACGCAGAAGGCTTAAGTGATAAGGCAGATATCTGGAATATGATATGTATTGGGACCGATTTTGACGGTGGAATTAATCCAATGGATAAATACAAAACTGCAACAAGATTCAAGGAGCTGTTTGAAAATGTTGAAAGCCTATTAGGCGAATCTAAATTTGAGTCTTATAGAGATGGAGTTGATGCACACGCACTTACAGTAAATATCTTTTCCAAAAATGCACTAGATTTTTTGAAGAAGCACTATTGAAACAAGATAAACAGGACAGGTTCTTCTATAAAAGTTTTGATATTTTATGTCCCCAATTTGTGCCTTAGATGACATAAGTTGTTGAATTGCAGTCCTACTTCACATTCTGTATTGGTAAATAAGTAGCTGATAACCAGTTAGTTATATGTTAATATATGAAAAAATCTGCAAAGCAGAAGGGATAAAATTCTAAGTAATTGAAAAGCTGATTTCATAAGCTTTCATCTATTTTCATTTAAATCTTCATTTAGTCTTAGGTATTTCTTAGGCGTTTCAAAATCCTAACAAGATCTTCTTAGGATGTTCTAAATATTACTTAGCCTTTTTGAGAGTATACATTATGCAGCCCTATGTCAGTGGTATCTTTTATATTCTTGCTTCTAAAATAATCAAATAATGAGAACAATTGAACAATAGATCGAAGATTTCTTAATGTACTGCAAAGACGAGAGAAACTTGAGTACTAAAACGCTACAGGCTTATCATATTGATCTTTATCAATTTCTCTGCTTTTTAGAGCTAAACAGAAAGTCTAGTAAGGTAATAGGAGTTGACAAATTTATCATAAGGCAGTACATGGAGACTCTTGCTAAATGGAAGCCTCGGACCATCAAACGCAAAATAGCTAGCCTCAAGGCAATGTTTAACTACCTCGAGTTTGAGGACCACATAGCGATAAGTCCGTTTCGAAAAATGAGAATTCGTTTGAAACAACCAACATACTTACCAGTTGTGTTGGATCAACATGAGGTAAAAAAAGTGTTTCAGGAAGTTTATAACAGGCAGACCAATATTGTCAATAAATATTGTTATAAGTATGCAGCGGCAACTCGTGACTTGGCAGTACTAGAGATGTTGTTTGCAACGGGTATAAGGGTATCAGAGTTATGTTCATTGCAAGTCTCAAACATTGATTTAAAAACAGGAGTTGTTCGAATTATTGGAAAGGGCGACAAAGAGCGAATCATTCAAGTAATTAACCAGGAAGCCAGAATAGCGCTGATTGAATACTTCTGGCTATTTCAGGGTGCCATTGAGCAAACTCAATATTTCTTTATAAATCGTCTTGGTAATCCGCTCTCAAGTCAATCTGTTCGGTATATGATACGTGACTACACTAGCAGTGCCGGGCTTGCAAAACACGTAACTCCTCATACCTTCCGGCACACATTCGCAACTCTTCTCTTGGAAGCTGATGTCGACATAAAATATATTCAGCATTTTCTAGGGCATAGTTCAATCATGACGACACAAATCTATACTCATGTAAGTAGAGAGCAAGAGAGGAAGCTGCTTGCTACAAGGCACCCTAGAGGTAAATTCAAGCTTCGAGATCGAGGGGCGACAGTTATCCTGAATAAAGGATAACTAAATATTATACATGACGGTCCTGTGGAAGAAATTAAAGAATAATGCTCAGGGCAAGGGGTTTGAATTACTAGCCTTAGAATATTTGAATAGTAATTTCCCCAATGATTGGATAGCGACAAAACAAACACGCGATGGGAACAAGGATGCTTATACCATTGTGTTTTTGGATAAGGAGATCTGGGCGGAAGCAAAATTCACTAAAAAGCGAAAACTGCCTAGATATCGTCTTGATGCAACGATTGTAAGTGCATTGATCAAGGATAATGTAATTGAACTTATATTTTTAACAAACAGTGAAATAAATGAAGGGGCAAAACATGATATTGAGAGGGCACTTCGGAATGCTATGCATGATAGGTTCAATGAGGTACATTTCAAAACGAAACTAGATCTTGAGTACTGGCTATATTGCAATCCGGAGAAGTATGAGAAGTTCTTTGAGGATAGTAAAGAATCACTGTTAGAGACAGAATTTGACCAACTATTTGTTATAAATGACATTTCCATTTTCAAAAGGACACGAATCACCATTGGCTTTAGAGAACCTCTGAATAGTTTATATTCAAATAGCGAGTATACGTTATCGTTCTCCATATTCTCACCAACCGAAACTTCTTTGCAATTAAGTACGATATCTGATCTCATCAGTATTGATATAGATAAAGTAGCTCTACAAAAAGGGGTCAATCACCTGAATATTGAGATGAGAACTCTTGATAGTGGGAAGCTAGGTCGTGAGGTTATAGCTCTTGAAAATGATCTAACTGTACTACTTAAACAAAAAACATTAATTAAACTTGGTAGCCCAGACTTATATATTGGCTCACAAGAGGCAATTAATCGTGACTTATCAGCATCATTGGTCAAATTCATTGATGGACAGAATACAGAATCTCAAGTTCATACTATTACTGGTTCTTCTGGAATAGGTAAATCAACCTTGGTAGAAACTGTTCTTAACTCAGGGGAGTTTATAAATAAGGATATAATATATGTGACATTTACTGAAGATGACGATGATAACAAATTGCAGCTTCTGCATATAATACTATCAATTCTCTTTTACTACACCGATCAACTATCGATTGATTCTAGGTACCTGCTAGAGCTCCAACAGCATGGAACATTTATAAGTTCTTTTCTAATTGATATGATCAGGCAAAAAGAGGATTTTCAAAAGAACAAAAGCAAAAGGAATGTCGAAGTTTTTAATAGAACTTTTGCACAATATGATAGTACAAGGCAGTTATTTCCTAGCACTCTTAGTATAAATGAAAAAATTCTGGTATTCGACGATTTGCAAAAGCTGACGGAGAATTGTCGAGGATTCTTGTGTCAGATGATATCAGATTTAAACCAAACCGAGGTAAGAACATTTGTTCTTTTTTGTGGACGATACTCTTTTTTTGAAAGCACTGAGTACCTTCATCTTTTGCGAACAACCGAGGTAACCAACTATGAATTTGAATTAACATTTAAGGATGTAAAAAAGAGTCTGGCGAGAAATGAAATTGATATAGATCTATCCATACTTGAAAACTTCCTTGATGGTGTCCGAGTAGATAACTTTTTGATCGTATCATTAATTTCTTTTTTTCAGACCCATAAGGAAATACTTGATAAGGGAGGGTTTGAGAATTTTGCTTTCCTGACCAGATTGTTCGTAACCCAAGGCATGCACAATGAGACTTTAAGAAAAATGTTCTCTGAAATCAAAGGGATTGAAAATGACGTGTTAGGGTTAATATACTTTTCCTATTCTGGTATTGATCCGCAAGAGTTGCCTGCCGAACACAGTAAAATTCTTGATAGTTTAGAGTCCAAGGATCTCATAAAGTACGCTTCATTTCAGAAGGTAATACCATACCATGATATTTACACTGACTTCTACAGGGAACACTTCTTACCTCCCAATAATGAGACTATTAATAAGTACCTCCTCACAAAATTATCCAAATACGAGAGATATAGATTTAGTTTAGTCAATGGTCGAGCAGAAGATCAAATTAGCATTAACGATATAGTTCGCGAAATCCAAACTTTGCACACGGAACAAAAGTTCTTTGTGGTTTTGTATATTCTTGATCAAATATTTGGTGTACACGTAAGAAGAACTAGACACACCCAAGAAAAACACAAAAACAGATTACAGGAGGAGTTGTACTATCAATTGTACTTCTTTTATGCTTATGCGGCTGCAAATTGCAACAGAAATGGTGGTGGCAAGGAACTATTTCATATGATTTACCAGGAGACAATAAGTTTGCGTAATTCGCACATTAAGGAAATTACAGTAAGTTCATTAGCCGAATTGATTAATAGTAGTTTTGAGCATCTGGAAACAGACAATGTAAGATCATATTCGAAAATTCTTGTTGAACTTTTAGATAAGCTAGCTAGCGAAGGATATCTTGAGAACCCGGACATTAATGGGCATCCGTCCTACATCTTGATGCTAGAAGTTAATTTCTTGCTGGAGCTAATGTTGGATAATCAAAAACAGGCACAAGAGTATTACAAAGAATTAGATTTATGTTGCAATAAAGTTGATCCTTCAAGGAAGAATATAATTGATCTTAGGTATGCCCGATCTTTATATCATCACAATCTGGATTTGGCTACTAAACTGGTGAAAAGAGTATTGAAAAGGAGTAGCAGCACAGACAATCAAAAACTGAAATTGTTGGCGGGATTTGAACTGAAATTCCTAGATGTATTATGTGGTAGAGGGACCCTGAAAAACTTACTTAAGGCACATCAACTTTTAAAGAAGCACTATTATAATGATTATCGAAAAGGAGAGCTTTTAATCGCAGCATATTATCTGACTCAGAACAATCCAAAAAGAACTTTGGAAATCTTATCAAGTGATGTTCTAGTAAAGCGAGGAATAAGACCACGATTAGAAGGCTTCAGGTTCCAATTGCTTAGCGCAGCCGAACTGCTAAATAAGAATCGCGATAAATCCGAACAATATCTAAAAAAGCAAAAGGAGCTGTTTGCGAATCTTGGAAGTAGTTATACTGAAATAATCGATCATAATACCCATCTAGTGCATAATGATGCTAGAATAGAAAGTGTCAAGTTTTCAACATCAGGAAATTTTAATCCCAATACATTTTATTTGGACCCTAGGATGTGGTAGTTAAACGATATTATTTAACGTGAGGTAATATTGTTTTACAAGTTCTGCGTAAGGGCGATCTCTGGCCATCTGTATCCGATTGTTATTTCTCAAAACATATTGATACCACCTTTCTGTGCCTTCGATACAGGATTCCATGGTGTAGGTTCTGGATTTCATTCTTGCATTATGGGAGATCAAATTATACAGTTCTCGATCTTGCAATAATGCCAATATTCTCACTGCTGCCTCCTCTTCATCATTAACAATAAACCCATTTACTCCGTCATCAATAAATTCCTCAAAGCTTCCATTTTTCAATAATACTAAGGGTTTACCCAATGTCATAGCTTCTAACATCGAAATACTCATCGCCTCATGTTCACTCATAGAAATATATATGCCGCAATTGGATATTTTTTTTAGGGTGTCTTCTCGATTGGAATATGGAACGAATTCAACACGATGTTTCATTCCAGAATGAATTATGGGTAAACACTGTTTTTCCCAATAAGTTTTTCCATTTCCAATAATGCAGAGTTTCACATTTTGGTTGAGTTTAGAAACTACGTTAAAAATCTTACATAAACGATCAGTACCCTTCCCCTTCCTGATCGTCCCATGACAGAACATTGTATTCGTATCTGTCATCTTCCCTTTCTTTACTTTCAGGCTTATTCCGTTGTTGATTACCCCGTAAATTTTTTCTTCAGGTATACTATGAAAACTTGATTGTTCGCTTAAAATATATTGGGAAGAGGCTGCAATACTATCCGCAAGATGTAGCGAGTATGAAAAATGGCTATATCTTTTATCCTTTACATCGTATGGTGAATTAATCTTCCCCGCTACGTATTGTAGATATGCGTATGACGTTTGCATTCTTATTAAAAAGGGCACTTGCTTGAATGGTTCGCATACCAAAGGTGCGTAATCAAAAGATTCTACAATTTCGATTCCCTCACTGTCTATCAGGTGTTGAACAAATTTTGTAACCTTAATGGTTAACGATACATAATGAGAAGGGGTAATTTTGTGGACAATCACTCCATTGTCTGTAAAACTATGATCTTCACTGTCATTAATACCCCGTGCTACAATATGTACATGATGTCCTTGCTTTCTAAGTCCAATAGCAATATCGCGCATTATTACACCAGCTCCACCAGAAATATCAGTAGTCTTTTTGTTGTTTCTACGACTGATTGGATATTCCATAATGACTAGACATATCTTCATTGCCATGTCTAGATAATTGTTGTATCCTTGATAAACGGCTGCAAATGCCTACGCAACTTTTCTGCAGAAGTAAATTCAATGAATTCAGATAGTACCACTAATCTTTTGACCAATTGGAAAGAATAGGATAATAACTCTTTCTGAACAACTACGTCTTTTTCAAATTCAAAGATTTGCCGAATTATCAGATTGTAAAAACGCTCGCCAAACTTGTAATAATTATACTTATGAACTTCGTATAGCTCAACATCCTGTAACCATTTCCTGATACAATTAAATACAAAGTAAAAGTTCTCAATATGTTTTTTAGAAACAGAAATAACAATAGAATTCGTTCTCCGGAAATAATGATAGTGGTGCTTAGGAATGCAAACAACCTTATTAGCTAACAACATGATTTGAAACGAATAATGCAAGTCCTCGTAATAGGTGTTCTCCAAAAAAGCCACTTTATTCCTCACTAAAAATTCTCGATTTATCACTTTATTACTTGCAGATGGAGTAATCGTAATTCCATAACTATATTGAAAAGTCATTATTCTGAACGCAGTTATGTTATCCAATTCTATTTCTTTATCATAATGACATTTGACTACCGATTCAGCTTCGTACTCAAACTCCTTAACTATGCCACAAATAGCGATTTCAGCTTGAGACCTCTCTAAGCTGCTACACATTTCCTCATATAAATACAAATCAACCCAATCATCACTATCGCAAAATGTGATATACTTACCGGAAGCCTTACGCATCCCTTCATTTCTTGCAGTGCCTAAACCACCGTTTTTTGAAAGTTTGATATATGATATCCTGTCATCGTTTAGGAATCTTTCCATTACGGCACCAGTATCCCCAGGAGAACAGTCGTTAACGACAATAATTTCTATGTCAGTTAACGTCTGATTGGCTATCGAATCAAGGCACTTGTCAAGGTAATTTTCAGTGTTAAAAACTGGTACGATGACACTAAGAATTGGTTGCCGCATAATATTTAGTTATCCGTTATTGCATATAAAACTACATTATTTAACCGTTCGTAGAGGATTCCAAATACTTAAAAGTTAAAGTAACTTTAATATGAGGTAGAAATACGTGTAGATGATAGTAGAAATACTTTATATAAGGTCGCAGAGGCTTAAATAGAGACTCTCTGGAGTGGCGATCCGCAACTTAGTTAATTGATTGTTGCAAAACATAAACTAGTGCTTATCAGCCACTTAGCTGTTTTTCCGTGTTTCAAAAACGCAACTTTTGCCATTTAGTAGCACATTTGTTGCGTTTTGTAGCACTTTTTGCAACTTTTCGATTTGTCGCAATTCAAATTGCTCAGTATAGCAGGGTATTTTCAGAAAATGCATAGAAGAAAAAATGCGACATATGAAAAATGTCGCGGGTTTGTCGCATTTCCAAAACTATCACAGTATAGAGGGAATATTTTAAACACTTCTTAGACTGAGACAGTGTTAGTCATCGTTACCGATCACTATCATATGTACTTCTTGTTAGGAAATAGGAATCCTTATTAAAAAATAAGGCAAATATCTCTGAGAAGTGTGGTATTTCAGAAGTTCGTATTGACATAGCCTCATATTGTAAATGTCTAAGCAATTCTACCTAATATCGAATTATCTGAAGTACGTATTGCTGTCTGTATTTTGAGATTGCCTCAGTCTTCCCCGTTAATAGGCTTGCACTTTCAACAGTTGTGAGGTCTTCTCTTGATTCACTCGTATGCCTTATCATTGTATAGGGCGAAATTAAGGTGTCAATTAATTTCGCGTTTTCTTCTATGCTCTTTTTCTTTTTTGTTAAAACTCGATTCTCATAAATCACTGCATCTATTTCTTGATTCCATTTTCTTATAGGATCAGTAAGTGTGGAACAACTTGTTAATGAGTCAATGTTAGAATATCGGTCACCTTTAGAGAACTCTGTTAGAATCTTAATTATTTTCTCATGCAGCACATCGTCTAACTTCAAATTCAGACTATTGGACTTTATTATCACTTGAGACTTGGAATAGAGTTTAGCAAGATCATGCCCAATACTCTTCTTCAAATCATCACTTTCAGGGAATACCCCATCGTTGTTTATGTAATGATCAAGCATGAGACATAGCTTCCCAATCCGTTCTAATCCTGTTGATATACTAGTAAATGACTCAAAGTAAAGTCCCTTCCGAGCATAATTGGCTTTTCCTAATTGAGTTACTCCACTTCCAAGGATTTCTCTTGTGAAGGTAGCTTCGTCTAATAATGCTTGAAAAACTTGATTCATCCTGAGTAATTGCCTAAAAAACTAGCCCGGCTCCATCAACCCAACCTGATAGGAAATTCCGAACTTCGTTAACTCTTGAATTTAAGTTACTAGAATTCCCAATCCTCTGCGCAATGCTTGTTCTATTGGCAGCTTGCAATTGAGAAATAATATTCAGTTCATCAGTGTAATTAGTTCTAGCCCTGTAGCTAGGATTTATCCATTGAGTAAATACTTCGTACTCTTTTTCTAAGAACCAATTGAAAGTATTCATGGCATTTGGATGATATTGTACTGAGCATAAAACAATAGCTGGTAGATCATTAGGTATCACGTCATCTGGAGAGTTTCCTGTTTCCTCAAATGAACCATTTACTAAAAACACTTTAATCCAAGTATTCCCACGCAATTGCAGCCATCTTTCTCTTGTTGAAGTTCTTTGCCTACTGCCAAACAAATTTGTCCACGTTTCTGATTTTCCAGAGTTAGGATAACCGAGAACACTTACCAATAATCTCTTATGCATATTCACTATTGTTTTAATACTCCTTCTATATTTTTGAAAGTTGCTTTGCTATTACTCCAATCATAAATGAGCGGTATAATATCCAGTTTGGCTAGCGTTTTTCTTAGATTGTTATTCAGTTCTTTCGGTACGACGTAAATAAGTTTTGGCTTAGGAGAAATCCTTGCATTATTAACCAGTAACTGTCCTACAGCAGTAAAAATGGATTGGGAAGAGATTGCCGTTTTCACTTCAAAGACATGAGTTATTTGCGGCCTGTTGTTATATATGTATAAGTCTCTTGGAGAATCATTTGCTACTTGATAACCCCTTGTTTCGACAATGCTTTTTAGAGCGCTTACAACTAAACCATGATCACAATTGGAGACGACCTTCCCCGAATTTTCATATTCTTTTGTCCCTGAGAATTCCTCAGTAAAGGTTGTTTTTATTTCATCCCTCGGATCACTACTTGACCCTGAAGATTGATTGCTACTTACAATCTCAGCTTTAATCCTCGCTACCTCTTCAACAAAAAATTTAATTTGATATGGAAGACGTGGATTATCCAGATTTCCTATCTCTGTATATTTTCCAGTAAGTTCCGGCAATGTGAGGTCCGCAAAGCTGCCTGCATATCTTTGTTGAAAAGGTCTTTTGCCTATCCCAGCTCTTCCTCCTCCAATCTTCCCACTGTGAATAAGAACATGTTCCCCTTCATCCTCAAGCCATGCAGCAGCAACCCTTTTATTTATACCATTAAAGGGATAGTTAATTTCACATATAATATTAACCAATCGGTTCTTTGTTGGTCTTCCCAAACCAAAAGCATTCCAATATCTACGACCTGACTTACCTTCTGCTTCTCCAAAACTCCACCAAATATTTAGTTCCTCCGAATAGTGTGCATCAACTCTTAGGCTTTCCCCTTTATGACCCGTAAGGATGTTAATACCTTCGGATTTAAATTTATCTAGAGAACGAACTAACCTTTTGTGAAGGTTTTTAATTTCCTGTTGGTTCCCTACTATTCTCATAACATTACTTTTTTAATGATTATTAGTATTCACGGTTCTTACTTTATACCTCAATTAAAGTTACTTTAATCTTTCCCTTATTCCTTATATCTCCTACTGGTTCTATCCCACTAAGGGAGGTAATACCATACAACTAACGAGTTTCATGCATTCACTCTTTCTTCCCATTTATCGGCTCAACAGCTATAAATGGCTTCAATTCATAGATTCTCTTCAAATCTTCGATAAGCTGGTTCGAGGTTTTTAGGCTAGGGGGAGCCATATAAGACTGACTCAGTTTTTTCTTGGTTGGTCTTTTTTTTGTCCTTTCGAAACCATTGATACTATTGGCTATTAGGGATAGTGCCTCATTCATTTTAGTGGTTCGGTGTTTTTTTCCGTCAAACACCCAATTTTCAGAAAAGACCGAACCCGCAATTTTCCTTTTAGTTGAGTAACTAGTGGAATCGTAGTATTCAGGAAGCTTAGAAATGATGTCCAATCCAAATTTTATTCAGTCAAAATTGTTTATTACGATTTGAATCTTGCCTTTCCCTTTTACCACTTTGCTCCATAAGAGATTTCAATATTCTTTATCTGCTCATCAATTAACTTCCCAATGCAGATGATTATAATGTTCCCAATCGGTCACTATGCGTCTTCCCTGGTCATCACGGCGATAATCATTAGTATACATTCCATTACCACCATTATGCCTCCATGGACCAAATACTTGACTGGTTTCAGAATAAGCTGAGATCCAATTAAAAATAGTGTTGGCCTTTGATGGCTCGCCTCTACCTTGAGGAAGACGCTGTTCGTTTAAAAAATCAAAATTGTTTATTCGTGGGGATTCATAAAATTCAATTCTTGTAATATCTAAACAACGACCCGTAGTGTGGGGATCAGGTACACGTATAGGTGTTGCCCTCCACCCACTCGAAATATGTATGCTAGAAATATTGAATTCACTAATGAGAGCATGGAGCCCAGCATATACTTTTTCATTCAATTCACGATAAGCCCGCTTAACATTATACCCAGCACAATAAACATTGTGGTAGGAATGACCAGGAATATTCAATGTCGCTCCATTAAGCTTTGTATCATAGCCTAAAATATTCACTCTTCTATGTCCCCTAGCTGAGCAGGTCTCATCTGGTCTTCTTCCAATACAACATCTACTATTATCAAGTGAAGGGTTTTTAGTAAGATTCCTAATTGTATATGATTTTTGTCCTTTAGTGGTTGATTGTTTTTGCCAATCTTTCATAGCATATTGTATTTGCGGCTCATTTAATATATTTTCACCCCTAACCCAATCCGCCATTTTTTTTGCTTCCCTAAGATTCATAGCCTCTTCGATTTGCTTCCTGATTCCTCTTTGAAATTTCAACTCCTTTGCAAACTGTTGCTCTTCATTAGTTTTATGCGCTGGAGGTAATTGGAGTGGAGCCGGGCGGACAACGTCAATAGAATTGATAGCAATAGTGGCATCAAGATCATACGTAATTTGATCTTTAAATGTCCTATCTGTATCTAAAGCAACTGTGGCATTTAGGATTTCATCATCTGCTACAATTGAAAATGCTGGTAGCAACTTGGTCAAATTAGCGTTATCAGTTGATTCATGATTTTTATTCAATACAGTTATAGAATCAGGCGACTTATTTTGAGATATTTGAATCTTCTCATCATCAAATCTTCTTACTCTATTCACATAACCTCTAGCTTCTCCATTCCAATCCACTTTTTTCCCATTCGACATATCGCTCATCATCATCCTACAAGCAGCTATAGCTTCGTGAGATTCCACTTTATTAAAATTCCTGCGTTTGTCATCTCGACCCCACACCAAGTTTTTATTGGTATAAGACTTATATTCTGCAGTTTGCTTAATGACCTCATCCGAAACAGGTATTTTGTCTTCAAGTGCTTTAATATTTCTTAAATATTGAGCACCCTTTGTCGCTTTCTTGTGGCCTAAAGCGGCATTCAGTTGATCACTCATCTTTAAGAATATTGGTTCCATTATTCGAATTAGCATGATGTGCATCATAATTCAAATGCGTAATGCTATCAGGCAGTTCATTAAACGTCCCTGACTTCGTTTTTGCTTCCAGGTGGCTTAGTTCTGCTTTTTTGAAATTGGTTTCGATTTCTCTTCTCTCTTCCAAATAATCCTCCGTGGCTGGGAGCAAACCAACCTGAGCTTCCATATGATACGCGCCTGCATTCACATTAACTAAGGACTCTTCTGACAGAATGGTTTCGTTAAATACAAATGGAATTTTCTTTAGTTCATCAAGAGCTCCAAGGACTTCCTTGATAAAGCCTTTTATCACTTCAGAAAGATTAACGTCTTTTCTTTGAACTGATTTAGATAAATAGTCCCCTGAGAAATTTAAATCTGCCAACTTCTCTTTATTGAAGTTGTAGTTTTTAGCAATCGACAATGCCCCGTTTCCTTTTGCATTACCAGGAATATTTTTCCCGTAGTTCTTCATCACTTGCTTACAAATTATCGCTGCTAAAATAGCATCTCGAACATCGTGATCTGAATTAGCATATATCTTTCCAAATTCTTCTAATTCATATACTCGAATGTCATTTATACCAGTGCCTTCAATCAATTCTACTCCTGTGTTAATAACAATCTTCACATCAGTCAAATTTGTGGTAACACCATAGGTATTTTGAATTTGGAAGAAATTGTAATTCACGGTTCTTCCAATATTTGGATTTTCTATTTTGATTAACTCCTTGTTACTTACGTCTTCCGTATACTCTTCAGAGCTAGAAGAAGTCACCTCCAATTTATTATTAACTGAAGTTTTATTGGCCACCTTCTTAATAGCATTCTGAACATTTTTCTTAAAGATGTCCTTGCTTTGATCACTCATTCGTTTTCCTTCTGTCTTACGGCTGGTTTTCAGTGCATGATCTGTGGACTTATTCCAATGCGTTTTCGTATTGTCTGTAGTCGTACTATTGGTATTAGTACTGCCACCAGAACCACCACTGATAGACGCTTTACCCAAGCCCCAATTAGCACTTACTTTGGCTTTCACATTCCAATCAAATTTTTTCACTGTGTTCACGGTTTCATTGACATCGGTATCAATAGAATCATCAATCTCGGTTGAATCTGATTCATCCCTATCGTTATTCTCAGAGAAAGAATCAGATCTACTTGATTTATCAGTGTCTGAAAACTCGTTCTGCAAATTATCTTCAAAAGAAGAAGAAATTTCCTCATCGGTAGATTTTTGATTATTGGTTGATGAAGAAAGTTTCTTCGTTATCTTGGTGTGCTTTTCTATAGTTAACTCTTTCGTTTCTCCAGGGAAGAGATTAAAAGAATGACTGAGCTCTCCTAAACAATATCCTTTCCAGCCTATATTTGTCACATAAGTTTCCACAAATTTGATAACGGGTAATTCAGCAGATTTTCTAGATGGACTTGGATTTTTAACTACTTGCAATACTTCTTCAGACACATTGCCTTCTTTGTCAATCACGGGTAATACCAATACTTTATCAGGCTCAGGATTTTTCATAAAGTCACTTAAAGATTGTCCAAACTGATTGAAAAACCCATCTGCAGTTGGCCTAAAAATATAGGCTGTAGTAGAAGACTCCTCTTCTTCTCCATTGCTCGAAACGAGAAAATCTCCTAAAGGGTCATTATGTGGATAGATTACCTTGGTAGTGTAGGAATCGTCACCCATTTTCTTCCAATATTCTAGAAATTTCAGACGCTCTTTTGCAATACCATTTTCTTCTATTTCTTTAATCTTAAGTTGATAGACTGCACTTTTAGTTTCAAGCTCATTAAGCTTTTCATGTTCTTCTTTAATCATTCGTGGCAGTTCCGTGTATACAAAATCTCTGCAAGACTTTATCGCATATTGAAAGAAATCGCCTTGATTTTTTGGCAAACGGATTGCCCCCGTTTTGTTAAACAGAGTCATAATGACTGTATTTGATGAACCTTGAATTTTTACAAATAAATATTTGACACCTTCTCTCTCATAGACTTTTACCTCAAACTCTAATTCCTCCAATTTATTAGTGAAAGTAGTTTGCTTAAACTTCCCTCGCCTACGACCATAGTTTACGAAAACAGTTTCTGCATTAAGTGTTCTACACCCCATCATCCATTTAAACACCATAGTAAAATAATCCGTCTGCTCTTTATTGGTATTGATGATGTTATTATATGATTGCTCCAAGTATTTAAGATCAGTAATCCAAAACTTCCTCTTGTTTTCTAATTCTTGAATGATAATGTTTATGTTTTGAGTCTCTTTAGTTTCTTGGTCAATAAGTAATCTCAACTCCTCAATTTGTTCATATAGGATAGTACATTTGTCAAAACTCGAAATGAGTTCTTGTTTGTATTTAAACTCTTGTTGGATATAAGGCGGTAAAGATCCTTTCTTAATTAACTCTTCAAATAGGATTTTTTCCAACTTACCCCAGTTTTTATTCCCCTCTTTGTCGTCTTTCAAATAAATGTCACCTCCACTAGGCAGATCTATTTTGCTTTTCTTAGCCATCGTTTTCACGATATGGAAATCATAGCCTAGGTCTTTTATGGCTTTAATACCTGTTTCTTTCTTAATCGTATATCCATTAATTCGCATCTCTCTAAGCAACATTTCCATCTTGTCTCTCAATAGATTCTGTTGATCACTAATAGTGTGATACTCCGTTCTCCTTTTCACCAATTCATTCTCCAATGCATTGAAATTTCCGTTTCCATCAAATTTGTCAACTGCCGTAGATGCAGCTGATAATCTCATTTTAGCTCTTGTCCGATCGGTAGAAGCATAGTCTTGATATTCTTTTAGTACTTTATATTGACGATACCATCGCTTAGGCCGAATGTCTAATATCTCCACCTCTGTTTTGGCTTGAATTGGTACCATTTCTGTATTAATTAATTTATTTGACTCAACAGGTAAATCCAATAAACCTTCTTGATATAATGCACTATAAAACTCATCTAGAGGTACTGTAAAGACTTCATTCATTTGAATGGTAGTAGTGGAATCTGGTCGCTTTAAATGCATTAATTTCTTCAAAGGATCTTCTTCTTTAATTGTCTCTGAAAAAGTTTCTTCCTGTTCAGGTATTTCAATTGGATTATCTACGATATCTTCCTGTTCTGGAATTGTAAAAGGCGTCCCATAAAATTCGATCGGGTTTTCCTCTTTAACTTCTTCAATCACGATTGGAGTAGCTACTCCCAAATCTTCCTTTATGCTCGCGTATGAAACGGAATTTCTAACAGATTGAAGTGATCGCTCTGCCATTCTCTTAGACGAATAAAAATTACTTGTTCCTATTATCCGATTATTCAAGGCAATTAAATCGAAATAATGTTGACCATTTTCATCGTTCAACATCCTATATCGTTCTTTATCTACGCCATTCTTTTGGACCGATTTGATCCCTTTATAACAATTGCTTAAAGAATTATACCCTTGACTATTTAAGATGCTCTTATTTCCGTTGGGAAATAAATTGAAATAGTAAAGATCATCTTTCCCTCTAATTATTTTGAATGTTGCTGTTTTCATGGCTTTTTGTTTTTGTTTTTGACAAACCTACTTCACTGAAGTATAGTCTGAAAATTGATTTGCACTAGTTCCTTTCTGAAAGTTGCAGTTAATGCAAATAATTTGATCCAAACGAAATGACCATAATGATTTCTTGCAAAAGCAATGGGCTAACTAATAGTATTTGCGATTCTTGCAAAACATTTATGTGTATTGAAATGGATATTAGTATTTAATACTAAAGTTGGTGTATATCTTTGACCTAAGAACACTACTGATTAGTTAAAATCCATCAGTCAACGCCGTATACTATCATATGCTTGTAGGCTTATATGATCTCTTACCGGCTCTTATACCCATACCGTACGTGTATAAAGTAACTTTAACTGGTTCTATCTCATTAAGGGAGGTAATACTTCACAACTACTTAGTTGCAGGAATCACTCCTTCTTCCCGTTTATCAGCTCTACAGCTATAAACGGCTTCAATTCATAGATTCTCTTCAAATCTTTGATCAATTGGTTCGATAATACTCTAGCAGGGGGAGCAAGCAAGAAAGCTTCACAAACGTGAGGCTTTTTTGATTTAATACTATTAATATCAGATTATAGACTTTATGTTAGAGAGCGGTTGGCTGTTATCCGCCACCTGGCGGACGCTAGTTCGAATCTAGCAGGGGGAGCCCGCAATAAATCTCCACTTCGTGGGACCTTCTGATTTAAGATTCCTGAATATCGGTTAGTGATTTTTCTCACTCCGAATATTTATCTTTGAGAAATGAACTTCTTTAGATTATTAGCTATAACCGGCTTAGTTTCTGCTTTGGTCTTCTTTAACCTGAATACTTTTGCAGGAACCGGATTGACCATTGGCATTTCTTATGGCGAAGAACTGGGAACGGAGGGATTCGACGGGAGAATGTTACTGCTGATATCCAATAATGATAGGGCCGAACCTCGGTTCCAGATCAGTTATGGACCTAACACACAATTAGTTTTCGGGGTTAATGTCGAGGATCTCAAACCCGGAGAAGAAGTCATTTTTGATGAGACTATTTTTGGTTATCCATTGAAGAGCATAGCTGATATTCCTCCTGGGGAATATTATGTGCAGGGTGTTTTACACAAATATGAAACTTTTCATTTAAGTAACGGGCATACGGTTAAGTTGCCAATGGATCAGGGCGAAGGACAACACTGGAACAGGTCTCCTAAGAATTTATACAGTACTCCTGTTAGAGTGAAAATAGATCCTGCCAGTAATGAGAAGATAAATATTGTCTTAAACTATGAGATTCCACCAATCGATCGACCTGAGGACACGGAATTCATAAAGCATGTGCGAATTCAAAGCAATCTATTGACAGAGTTCTGGGGACGCCCCATGTATCTTCAGGCAAACGTTCTTCTACCTCATGACTATGCAAAGAATAAAGGTGCCGAATATCCTTTAATGGTATTTCATGGACATTTCCCTAACACCTTCCGGGGATTCCGAACCGAACCTCCTGACGCAGATCCTGAAGGTTCGGATTACAGCGAGAGATTCAGAATTTACGGTCTTAAATACATCCAGCAAAAGGAGCGATACGAATTTTATCAAAAATGGATAAGTCCCGATTTTCCACGTTTCGTCATTATTGAAGTGCAGCATCAGAATCCTTATTACGATGATTCTTATGCGGTTAACTCAGCGAATGTGGGCCCTTACGGTGACGCGATCACCTATGAATTAATACCTCATGTCGAAAAGCTCTTTAACTGTGTTGGAGAAGGTTGGGGAAGGTTTCTTTACGGAGGATCTACAGGGGGCTGGGAAGCGCTGGCAGTTCAGGTGTTTTATCCTGATGAGTACAATGCCTGCTTCGCTGCCTGCCCAGATCCTATTGATTTTAGGGCATATACACTGGTCAATATTTATGAAGACAAGAACGCTTATTACATTGGTAGTGATTTTAAGAC
>JACZTA010000042.1 GCA_022573915.1 Bacteroidota bacterium
CTTCCGCCACGCGCGTGACAAATACATCATACACCTTGTCCACTTCTGTCTGTATGATCTTTCGTTCTATTTCTGTCAAGGGCCGTGAACCACTACCCAGATCAGAAAATTTTCCTGTCGTTACCCTGTCGAAAGTGATACCCAGCTTATCGTCAAAAAATTTCTCGGCATATAGCAAGATCCCAAACACTCCAATGGATCCGGTAATAGTGGTGGGTTGGGCAACAATGACGTCGGCTGCGCAAGCGATAAAATAACCGCCCGAAGCTGCCACATCTCCCATCGAAACTATAAAGGGTTTTGCCTCAGCAGCCAATGCTACTTCGCGCCAAATTATATCGGAAGCGAATGCATCCCCACCGGGAGAATTTATCCGCATTACTATTGCCTTTACTTTATCATTCCGCCTGGCATCCCTGATGGCCTTAGATATCTTATCCGACCCCAAATTATTATCCCCGCCACTACCTCTCACCACATCGCCGGTAGCATATATCACGGCAATCCTATCCCTGATCACCCCTTGCGAAGTGCTCTTCACCTTATGGTACCGATTAAGCTTCATTAATGAAAGTTTATCATCCTCGGCAAGTCCCGACTGCGCTTTAAGGTATGCGATAACATGATCCTGATAACCTAACTCATCTACCAGGCCGTATTTCAACGCGTCTTCAGGAGATCTGATCAGTAATTCGTTGGATATGTTTTCGAGTATACCGACATCTAAACTTCGACTCTCTGCGATTTTAGTAAGCAAATGTGAATAAATAGAGCCCAGCCATGCACTCGTTTGTTCCCTGTTTGCCGGAGACATGCTATCCAATCGCAATGGTTCGGTAGCACTTTTGAATTTGCCGGCATAAAAAATCTCTGCCTTTATCTCAAGCCTGTCGAGGGCTCTCTTGAAGTACATGGATTCTACACTCAATCCTCTGAAATCCATATAACCGGTCTCCATTAAAAATATTTTATCTGCACAACTTGCCAGGTAATATGCTCTCTGGCTGATAAGATCCCCATAGGCCACCACGAATTTCCCGGTTTCCTTGAAATGTATCACCGCATTTCGAATTTCTTCTGTTTGTTGATAAGAACAGCTATAACCATTAAGATCGATGTAGATCCCCTTGATATTATCATCCGTCTCCGCCTTTTTAATGTTTTTGAGAATATCATTCAACCCAAGGTTTTCCTTGAAAGAAAATTTTGTGAAGTCTATCTGGTCGAGAAAATTTGTTGAAGTCCGTTCCTTCACTTCATAATCAAACTTCATCTTTAAAACGCTGTTGGGTTTCACTTCAACTTCCTCAGGCGAAAAAGAGCCTGCTATGAGGAGAGCCGACAGCAACACAAACAAAACTACCGAGATCAGGAAACCAACCATGGTAGCCAAAACATACTTTAAGAATTTCAACATATTATTAAATTATTTTAAGTCTTTTTAAAATTGGTCAGAAGAAAAAAAGATGTGAATTACTTTTTCTGTTCTCCTAACGCAGAAATCTGATATTGATTACTTTAGCATAAAATTACAACTCCTTTTACTATGGCAGAAATATTTTTAGGACTGGGGACAAATCTGGGTAACAGGCTTCATAATCTGCTCGTCGCTGCGCACCATATAGAAGAAGATATTGGGCAAATTGTCCTGAGGTCTTCCATATATCAAACAGAACCTTGGGGCGTTAGGAATCAACCCGAGTATTATAACCAATGCCTTGGTATCATTACCATGCTTAATCCATTCGACTTGTTGAAAAAAGCCAAGAGCATTGAGAGATTGATTGGACGTGAAGAAGATGAGAAATGGGCATCCAGGGTCATCGACATTGACATTCTGTATTTTGGAGGTAATATTATTAATAACAGGCGATTGGTCGTTCCTCACCGCCACCTGCACGAAAGGAGATTCGCATTGGTTCCCCTGGCGGAAATCGCTCCCGATTTTATGCACCCCAAACTGAACCTCACAAACATGGATATGCTGGTAAAAAGTGACGACAACTCGAAGGTGGAGAGATTAATCACCGAAGGCGATGAGGTACAATTACATAGTAATTGAAGGAAATATTGGTGCTGGGAAGACCAGCGTAGCTGAAATAATCACCGCCGAACTAAATGGAAGATTAGTTCTGGAAGAGTTCGAAGACAATTCCTTCCTGCCTAAGTTTTATTCAAACCCGGAAAGATTTGCATTACCATTGGAGCTCAGTTTTTTAGCAGATCGCTATCAGCAATTAATAAGCACCTTCTCCAATCCTGATCTTTTTAAAGAGACTATCATAAGTGATTATAGTGTCCACAAGTCTCTCATCTTTGCTAATATCAATTTGAAAAAGGATGAGTTGTTCCTCTTCTCAAAAATATACGATATTATATTGCCAAAAATTCCTCAACCGGCATTGTACATTTATTTACATACCGCCATCGAGGAGCTGCAACAGAATATTTTAAAAAGAGGAAGATCCTATGAAATGGACATTCATCCGGACTATCTCAAAAAACTCGAAGAGACTTACCTGGAATTTCTAAAAAAACAAATTGGAATGAGAGTGCTTATTATAGAAAACTTTAAAGTGAACAAAATAGATCAAAACGACTATTCAAGACGTTTATTAGGTTTACTCGACGAGGAGCATTCAGAAGGCATCTCCTACATCAGTTTCTGAAGGGTTTACCTCTAAGATTTGGTATATTTGATTTTTCCATCACATTGTCATGCTCAGATACACCGTTACATTTATACTAATCATCTGTTTCGGGCTTTCATCGCAAGCACAAACGAGTTTGAATGTGAGTCTTTTCGGACAATTGGACCCCGAACCAATTCATTATGCCGGATGCTGGGGTTATACTGACAGTTCAGGGGCCGAATATGCGCTCATTGGCGCATACACAGGTACTTCTATTATCGCCATCGATGATTCCTTGAATATTTATGAGGTTGATTTTGTGACGGGGCCTTCAAACAACTGGCGGGAAATGACCGTGATAAATGATTTTGCCTATGTGGTCTCGGAAGGATCAGGAACCGGATCCGGTATGCAGGTCATTGATCTTTCTTATCTGCCTGATAGTGTTCATCTTGTAATGACTTTCGATTCTACCTTTACCACGGCCCATATTATCAGTAAGGATATTGATGGGGACACCAATTACGTCTATGTGAGTGGAGCCGGAACAACGCAAGGCATTCATATTATTGATATCTCGAATCCTGCGACGCCGGTTGAGGTAAGCGTCTACGCGCCATATTATATCCATGACTGTCATATTAGAGGAAACAGGCTCTATGCGGCCGCGTTTTACCTCCCAAGCCTGGACATTCTCGACATAACCAATAAAGCCAACCCACAGGTAATCGCCAAGTTTACCACCTCCAGTTCGAACATACATAGTTGTTGGACAACTCAGGACAGTAAGTACATTATAACGACTCATGAGTTAAATGGTGAGCCTGCCTACGTGCTGGATATTCAGGATAGTTTGAATATTTTCGTGGTAGCAGAATATACTGCCAATACAACGAGCCTGGTACACAATCCATACATCAAAGGAAAATATGCTTACATGACGCATAATTCGGAGGGATTGCGCATCCTGGATCTTTATGACCCGACGGTACCTGTGGAGGTTGGATATTATGATACCTGGGCAGGTGCGAGTGGCGGGCCAAACGGGTTATGGTCCGCGTTTCCTTTTTATTCTTCAGGGAAAATTATTGGAGGTAACCGGGGTGATGGGTTATACATTTGGAAGTTCAATGGTACGCGCGCGGGAAGGATCTACGGAACGGTGACAGATTCGATCACCTTAAATCCGATTAATCTGGTTCAGATAGGGATTACCCAAACAGCGAGCTCTACAGAAACGAATAGCCTGGGTAATTACAAGATCGGCGATATGGCATCTGACACGGCCGGTTACGATATCATTTATTCGGCTACCGGTTATAAGCCGAAGACATTGAGTAATATAATTCTGAACCAGGGTGACAGTTTAACGATGGACGTAGAATTGGTTCCTTTATCCTGGTCAAACATTGAAGAGCCTTCTTCGGAAAAAATAAAAATCTCTCCTAATCCGTTTTCTAATTATACCCGAATAAGTATTGAATCAGGTTCGCCAGGGTTAAATCTAACAGTTTACAATACCTTAGGGGCCGTGGTCAACTTCCACTCCTTACCTGGTCAAACGCCCCCCGGAAATCATGATACTCAAGAATTCCTCATCCTTAAGGATGACATTGGAAAAGGAATATTCTTTTTTGTGATAACTGATGGCGAGCTAGTGTTATACAACGGCAAACTGATAATTTATTAATGCGAAGGCTAATTCTAATATTATGCATTGGCTCACTTCTTTATTGGAGTTGTGTACCAATACATGTGACATCTTCTAGTTGGAACGAAGATAACGGATGGGTTATCAACTGCAACTGCGATGATGAGTATTTACCCGTTTGCGGTACTGATGGAAAAACTTATTCAAACGCTTGTTTTGCTGAATGTTATGGGATTGGATGGGTATTAGGGCCTTGTGAAGATAATTGTATAGACGAATCAAGGATAGATGATGATTGTACCTGTCCGGAATACTACGACCCTGTTTGCGGTTGCGATGGCGTGACTTATTCGAATGAATGTTTTGCCGCCTGTGCCGGCATTGTTGAATCCTGGACAAAGGGGCCGTGTACGCCGGGTTGTATTGTTGAAAGTAAAATCAAGGAAGACTGCATTTGCGAAGACATTGCGAAACCTGTTTGTGGATGCGATGGGAATACATACATCACTTATTGTGAAGCGGAATGCAAAGGTGTTCAATATTGGACCTTGGGGGCTTGTGCGGATCAATGTATAGACGAATCAAAGATAAAAGAGGATTGTGTGTGTATAGAAATTTATGCACCGGTCTGTGGCTGCGATGAGGTGACTTATTCTAACAAGTGCTTCGCAGAGTGTGACGGTGTTGTATTTTGGACAATCGGGATCTGTGAATAAAAAATCCTCCTGACGCTCCTTACATCCCTGTGATTTTAAACTCAGTTCTCCTATTCTCTGCTCTGCCCTTTTCAGTTTGATTGGTTGCGATCGGTGACGTGTCCCCAAATCCTTTATAGCCTAATCTGCTTTTGACAATTCCCTTTTCAATCAGATAATCATATACCGACCTCGCCCTGTCCTCAGACAGTTTAAGATTATGGGCTTGCGTTCCGGTACTATCTGTATGTCCTCCTATCTCTATGCTTACATCACTATAGTACTTCATGAAATCAATCAATATCTCCAGCTCTGTTTTCGATTCTGTTTTAAGTTCATAAGAATCTAATTCAAAGAATATGTTCTTGAGAATAGCTGTCGCACCAACTCCCATAGGTTTTAATGGTATATAAAGTTCGTAGGGTATATTATCTTTCTTATGTGTCAGCTCAAAGTTCTCAGAATAAAAAAGATAGTCTACTTTCTCCACATTGAGTGCGTAGTTTTTTCCCGAAAGCAGGCATACCAGGAACTCACCCGTTTGCTCATCAGACCGTGTGACCACAACCGACATATTGGTCTCCAGGTCAATTAGTTCAACGAGTGCTCCAATCTTCTCCTTCGAAAACTTATCATAAACATTTCCTTTCAGGTAGGTAACAGGTTGGGGCCTAATATTTCTATGAAGAACAAAACTATACAGATCCAAATCTCCCTTTCCATCAACGCGATCAGAAGCAAAATAAGCCCGTTGTCCATCTGTGCTGACGACCAGGCTGATCTCATCATTTTGAGTGTTTATTGGAAATCCCAGGTTTACGGCTTTCGACCACTTCCCTTCGCTCATTCTGCTGATATACAAGTCAGAACCTCCCATACCCACTCTTCCATCGCTGGCAAAGTAAAGGGTTTGTCCGTCCGGGTGAATGAAAGGAGACTTCTCGTCTTTCCTTGTATTGATCGTTTCTCCCAGGTTTCTGGGTTCACCCCAATGTCCACCGGCATCGAGAAGACTCACCCAAATATCCTTTTTACCTATTCCTCCTTTTCTGTTGCTCGCGAAATAGAGTCTTTTACCATCAGCAGATATAGAGGGTTGTGATTCCCAACCCGGGGTGTTGATGGGTTCACCAAGATTTATCGGAGGGCCGAAGCTCCTGCCTAATCTTTCCGAAACGTAAATATCGCAGCCTCCCATGCCCTCTCTCCGGTTACAGGCGGTAAAGAAGATAAACCGGCCATCGGGAGAAATACACAATGCCCCTTCGGCCATCCGTGTATTTGTAGGCGGACCCATGCTTTCAGCTTTGGCCCACTTGCCGTCTTTTTTATAGGTGATATAAAAATCCTCGTCTACTTGCTTTCCTTTCTTCAATCGGACGGTATAGACCAATAAATGTTCGTCAGCCGTTAACGCCGGATGAAACTCAGCCAAGCCGGAGTTTATACTATCTCCCAGGTTGACAGGATTGAATGGAACAGGATTCTTCTTTGCCTTTAAAGCAAATTTACAATGTCCCAAATATTCCTGCGCCTTTACCTTCTTATCGAACATGATCCCTGAGGAACCCAGGAATTCGTCAAATTGAGCCTTGGCGGAAGCATAATCTCCCAAGCGAAATGCCGCGACCCCTGTCTTAAAATGTACCAGGGCATTGAAGTTGGAATCCAACCTAATCACTTCCAGGTAAGAAACAATTGCGTTGTCGAACTTTTCGAGATATGAATAAACATCTCCCAACAGCATAAATGCATCTGCAAATTCAGGGGCAACCTCAACGGCTTTTTGAAGTTTGGTTATAGCATCTTCATACTCCTGCTTACCAATACATTCTTTGGCTGCATTTAACTGCTTAACCGCCTTTGCCGGAATTTCTTGCTCTTGGGCAACAGCATGGAACAGAAAGAACTGAACCAATACGAGTGTGAGGATATATTTCATTTATTGAATTGAAACCGGATTGATAAGCTTATTTATTTCAAAATTTGAAAATCTATATATTTATACCAGAATCTATGCCAAAAGAAGAAAAGCGGGAAGCAAAGCCTTCTTACTCTCCTACTTCCTTATTCCTAAAGTATTCAGTTTTAGCGCTGTTTGTGCTTACTGTAAGCTTCACTACCTTATTTTCCGCGAACAGGGCTGAAGTCTTGAATATAGCTGACCATGACTATGTAACGACTAATAATGCAATTAAATTTCTGTCTTTTTCGAGCGTAAAATCCTTATTTACATCTAAAGTTATTAACAACGATATTTCCACCGAAGTATATATTCGAGGGGGTGCCTCAACACGATAGGGCCAGGGTGGAACTGAAGACAAGGGGATGGATGACAATATCATGTAATCGATTTATCAACGACTACGGATAATTTATGGGTAAGAGAAATAAAAAAAGAAAGATCGCTGATGTTGGGTCCGGTGAGGATTTGCAAACAAAACCTAAAGCCGACGATTTCTTAAACCCGGGAAACAGTGAATCACGATCCTCTAATATCCTTATTCTGACATTATGCGCCATCATTGCCGTCTGTACATTCCTCGTCTACTCACCCTTGCTAAAAAATGAGTTCACCAACTGGGACGACCCCGTATATGTTACGGAAAACAATCTGATCAAATCTGTTTCCTGGACTAACATTAAAAATATCTTCAATACTCAAAACAAGATACTGGATGTCTATAATCCACTTACCATTCTCTCCTACGCCATCGAGTATCATTTCTACGAGCTTGATCCAAAACCTTTCTTCAGGGATAATTTACTGATACATGTTTTTAATACAGTCCTTGTTTTTCTACTGATCTATTTGCTTTGTAACTCATTGATCATTGCTGTGTTCACTGCCCTCGCTTTTGGAATTCATCCGATGCATGTGGAATCAGTGGCCTGGATCACAGAAAGGAAGGACGTGTTATTTTCGTTTTTCTTTTTACTGGGTTTGATATTCTATCGATATTATGTCATTCGCAATAATCTCAGGTTTCTTTTTTATATGCTGACTCTCTTAATGTTTATCCTCTCCGTTTTAGCAAAACCTCAGGCAGTTGCTTTTCCACTTGCGTTACTGAGCATTGACCTTTTGATCGGTAGAAATTATAATGATGGCATTATAAGCACATCTTATGATTGGAGAAAATGGCGATGGAGTGTTCTAATTGAGAAATTACCGTTCCTTCTGATATCGATCTGGGTGGGGATCGTAACCTTAGGTGCGCTTAATCCTACCACAATAATAAATGGAGAGGTTGTGGGGTTTGGCTCGAGAATTTTCTTCTCCTATGTAGCTCTCGGGCAATATCTTGGCAATGTTTTAGTCCCCTTGAACCTATCCAACAGCTATCCTGTTCCAAATAGTTTTAGTGAAGTCGGATTTTTGAAGATAATCATACCGGCATTTTTAATAGGCTTGTATTCCCTCTTGCTATTCAAATGTACCGACAAGCGCCATCTTATTTTCGGAGGATTGTTTTTTATTACCAATCTGATCTTCGTACTCCATCTCCTTGCGCTCAATACCTCACTCGCGTACGACCGGTTTTCATACCTTCCTTATATCGGTATCTTTTACATGCTGGGTTACGGGATTTATCTCGGCTATTCGAAGCTGCCAAAATATCGCATATTATTCATCGGTGCACCGCTTGTATTTTTGGTAGTTATGGGGGTTGAATCGTCGAACCGGATATTGGTTTGGCGAAATAGCGAATCCTTATGGACATCTGCAATTAATAACCACCCGTTATTACCGATCGCATTTAATGGCAGAGGAGAGTATTATTATAAACAGAATCAGTTTGATAAAGCGATGTTGGATTTTAATGAAGCACTGAGGCTCAAACCAACCTATCCCGAAGCACACTACAATCAGGGCTTAGTATATCATGATGAGAAAAAGAACGAACAAGCATATAATTCCTACTCCACGGCCATCCTGCAAAAAGAAGATTTCGCAAAAGCCTATAATAACCGCGGAACTATTAATAAGATCCTTGGACGAATTGAAGAAGGACTCAAGGATTACAATCAAGCCATAGCCCTCGATCCAGATTTTTTTGAAGCTTATAATAACCGTGGTAATCTGTCTAGTGATTTAGGTAAGTATGATGAAGCATTGGCAGATTATAACCTGGCCATTCAGATCAATCCATATCTCATGGCCTCACATGTGAACAGAGGCAGAGTCTACGCGGAGCAAGGAAATTTTGAATTGGCAATTTCAGATTATACCTTCGCCCTATCGAATGATCCCGATATTGCTGAAGCTTATTATAACCGTTCAATAGCTTATTACGGATTAAAGAATTATGAACTGGCTCGAGATGATGTTCTGAGTGCACAGAAGTTGGGAATGAACGTGGACCGGGATTATTTGCAGTTTCTGATCAATATAACTAATAAGCAAGGTAACCCTTAACCATGTCTGTATCAATTCTAAACAAGGATTCATCGTTTCTTAAAGAATTCACAATTCTCGGATTCAAGATACCGTTTGACACTCCCGGGACTCAGGCCATAATCCTGTTCTTAATTGCAATTCTGTTTTACGCAAACACCTTGCAGAACCAGTATGCAATGGACGACGGGCTGGTGATTCTTGAAAATGAATTTGTAAAAGATGGGTTTGGCGGGATTGGAGATATCATGACCCATGACATCTTCTATAGTTATTATAAAACTATGGGCTCGGAAGAGCAACTTGCCGGAGGGCGCTACAGGCCATTATCATTGATCACTTACGCGATCGAATATGAGCTCTTTGGAGAAGAACCTTTTATCGGACATCTTACAAATGTTTTGTTGTATGGATTACTTGCGATTGCACTCTTTTATTTTTTACTAAATGCATTTTTTAGAGAACAACCGGTCCTGGCATTTGTGAGCTGTTTACTCTTTGTCATCCATCCGATACATACCGAGGTAGTGGCGAACATTAAATCGAGGGATGAGATATTGTCCTTATTGTTCATAATGCTTACCCTGCTGTTTGCTCACCGGTACGTATTTAAAGGACAATCTCCCCGATGGCTTGCGCTCTCCCTCCTGTGCTTCTTTCTTGCTCTTTTATCTAAAGAATATGGAATCGCCCTGCTCGGTTTATTCCCGGTATTACTGATTATCAATCGCGCAAAAGTTGGTATGCGTGGAATAATTACAACCTTACTCCTGGTGGCTGTCGCGGGAGGCTATATCATTCTTCGTATCACTTCAGTAGGCATTAATACCGAATCCAGTGCCGCGTTATTAAACAATCCGTATCTGCTTGCCAACAGCGAAGAAAAACTTGCAACAAAACTATTCATCCTCGGGAAGTATCTGAAACTCCTGTTTTTTCCGCATCCGTTGAGTTATGATTATTCATATAACCAGATCGCATATAAAAGTTTTGGATCACTAAAAGTTTGGTTGTCAGTAATTGCCTATGCCGGGATCACGATTTCTTCACTGGTCTTTCTCCTTAAAAGACATTGGCTGGCCTTTGCCGGATTACTTTATCTCTCCGGCATTCTTTTGGTCTCTAACCTCATCTTTGAAATAGGTGCACCCATGGGAGAAAGGCTCGTCTTTTATTCATCTGTTGGATTTACTATGGCAGCCGCATTTACTCTCCTGTTTCTCATCAATGCTATTCCATCAAGCACGAAAGCAAAGAATATAATTGCCGTCACCCTGCTGGGGATGATCGTTATTTCGGCCGGATACAAAACAATAACGCGCAATGGAGATTGGGAGAACGACATGACTCTGTTTATCAAGGATGTTAATATATCTCCAAATAGTGCGCTGACGAATGGGAATGCCGGTGCAAGGTTTATAGATAAAGCCAATGAGATGATTTCCCCCAAGCAGAAAGAAGTTTACCTTGACCGTGCCATCTTACATCTGAAAAAAGCAATCGATATTTATCCCGGGTATACTAACGCCTTATTCAATCTTGGTACAGCCTATTACCAGTTGGACGATATTTTACTGACCGAATATTATTGGAATGAAGCTCGAAAAATTTATCCCAATCATCCTAATTTCGCAGAGTTCAATAAGTTTTTAGGCCAGGGGTTATTAGTTTTAGGGCTCAAAGCCGGTGAAGAAAAGAACTTCTCTGTAGCAATTGAATTTTTCATTAAAGCCACAACCTATGATCCTTCTGATGCGGAGATCTGGTATAATCTCGGCGGGGCTTATTTCACTATTGGCAGTTATACAGACGCCAGCAATATGTGGAAGAAGGCACTCGAGCTGGACCCTGAACATGAGATGGCCGCCGAAGGATTAAAAGCATTGGAAGTCAAACAAATAACCATGTAATCGATATATGAAAGATTGCGGTTAACGTATGGGTAAGAAAAACAAAAGAAATAAGATCACTGAGGAAATCCGGCCGGGGATAGAATCATCTGATGATATAAATGTCCACGACTTGTTAGATCCAAGAAACAAGGATCCCCGCCCCGCTTATCTTAAGCTTTTGGGATTCTCTCTGGTGATCGCAGCCTGCACGTTTTTTACATTTTATCCCATGTTAGAAAACGAGTTCACTAATTGGGATGACACGATATACCTTACCGAAAATAGCGATGTCAGATCTATCTCATGGAGCAACATTAAAGAGATCTTCCACCCGGAAAATAAGATCATGGGCGTATATACCCCACTCACGATCCTGTCTTATGCACTCGACTATCATTTGTATGAGCTTAATCCAAAACCTTACTTCAGGGGTAATTTATTCATACATGTTTTTAACACGGTGCTCGTTTTTTTATTGATCTACCTGCTTTGTAATTCATTGATCATCGCTTCGTTCACCGCGTTGGCCTTTGGGATCCACCCAATGCATGTAGAATCGGTGGCTTGGATCACGGAAAGAAAAGATGTGCTTTTTTCCTTTTTCTTCCTGGCGGGATTAATCTGCTATCGTCATTATATCATCCTGAATAAACTCAAACCGCTGTATTATTTCCTGGCGTTTCTATTATTCGTTCTCTCTGTATTAGCAAAACCTCAGGCTGTGGCATTTCCACTTGTAATGGTGTGCATTGATATTTTACTTACCAGGAAGGACTATCGTACCATCCTTATTGATAAATTACCTTTTCTGATCGTCTCGCTCCTGGTTGGAGTCTTTACTTTGCGAGGGCTTAATCCTTCTTCAGCTCTGAATGCAGAAGCGCTTGGGTTGAGTTCGGGGGTAGCCTTCTCGTATGTTGCAATTGGACAGTATCTTCAAAATATATTTCTACCGCTTAAGCTATCCTGCTACTACCCTTTTCCCGGTTCTTACTCAGATATTAATTTAATAGATTTCTTAATGCCGTTGTTGGGTCTAAGTTTATACTCGGTCATATTATTTAAGGTTGCTCACAAGCGCCACATAATCTTTGGTGGATTGTTTTTCATCTTCAACCTGGTCCTTGTACTGCATTTATTAACGATCAACACGTCCCTCGCATACGACCGGTTTTCCTACCTGCCTTATATCGGAATCTTTTATATCCTGGGATACGGGATCTATTTGGGCCAAACCAGGCTTCCGCGATTCCGCATCTTATTCATCATCCTCCCTATAGGATTTTTAGTTGGTATGGGCGTTCAGACCTGGAACCGGACCATGGTTTGGAAGGACAGCAATACACTTTGGACAAATGCAATAGAGAATTATCCATCGGCGGCACTTCCATTCAATGGGCGCGGCAAGGCTTATTATGATAAGAAGAATTTCAATGCTGCTCTGCTTGATCTGACCGAAGCAATCAAGATCAACCCCACATACCCAGAAGCTCTAAATAACCGCGGATTGGTTTTTTACGAAACCAATTATTTCGAGGATGCTTTGAGTGATTTTGATCTTGCCATTCAGGTTAAGCCGTATTTTGCTGAAGCAATTAATAACCGGGGTATTATTCACAACAGCATGGGAAATACTAATCTGTCATTAATTGATTTTACCAGGGCCATCAAGCTTGATGAGAATTACGTTTCGGCATATAATAATCGTGGAAATATCTATAATTTTAAAGGCGAATATGAAAAGGCATTGGCTGATTTCAATTTCTCGTTAACGCTTGACCCTTTAAATGCTGAAACCTATAATAATAGGGGAATTGCATATTATTTCAAGAAAGAATATAACTTAGCATACGCAGATTACGATAAGGCGATTAGTTTGAACTCAAATTATGCTGAAGCCTATTCTAATCGCGGATTGGTTAAATACAAGCAGGGTCAAAAGCAGGAGGCATTGGACGACTTCAATTCTGCCATAAGAAGCGATCCTAATTACGCTGCTGCTTATTATAACCGATCAATGATATTTTATGAAAACAGCAATTTCACGTTGGCATTGGAAAGTGCAGAAAGAGCTAAAGTACTTGGGTATGATATCCCGGACGAATTTATTGAAGCTTTAAAAATTAAGGTAACAGAAGCAGATTAATCAATAGATCATGACGATTAAAGATTTCCTAGAATTTAAAATAATTAATCTGGAAAAGTTCCAGTTAACTCCTTATCATATTCTACTCATTATCATCGTACTGGTGCTCTCCAAGGTAGTATTGGTAGTGGTAAAAAAACTCTTCAACAGGCAGAAGGTTATAAACAGGTTCGATAGAGGGCAGCGATTTGCGCTCTACGCCATGGTCAAGTATTTGATCATTATTATTGCTGTTACCACCATCTTGCAAAGCCTGGGACTTAATCTAAATATCGTCCTGGGTGCTTCGGGTGCTTTATTACTCGGATTGGGTTTTGGGCTTCAACAGATATTTCGCGATTTCATTTCAGGGATTATATTGTTAATGGAGGGAACAATAAAAGTCAGTGATATAATTGAAGTAGAGGGAATTGTGGGGAAGGTAAAGAGAATTGGATTCAGGACTTCCGAAATAGAGACCCGCGATAATATCGTGATCATCATGCCTAATTCTGCTTTTACCGGAGATAAGGTGATCAACTGGTCGCATAACAAAGAGAATACAAGATTCGATATAAAAATTGGGGTGGCCTACGGCTCAGATGTTGAACTTGTTAAGAAGGTGTTGCTGGATTGTGTCAAGGAACATAAAGAAATTATAAATGATCCCGCGCCCAGCGTTAGATTTGACGATTTCGGAGATTCATCCCTTGATTTCCGTTTAGTGTTCCGCAGTAATAGTATGTTCAGGATTGAGAAAACAAAAAGTCATTTACGCTTTATAATCGACAGAAAGTTTCGTGAGAATGGAATTGAGATCCCGTTTCCTCAGCGAGATATTCATATTAAAACAGATGTATCTGCCGAAAGTAAATTCGAAGTAAAGAAGCCCTAATTCCATTCAGATTTCTCAAAGAAAAATGCACCTTCAATTGCTGCGTTTTCGTCGGAATCCGATCCATGAATTGCATTACGCTCTATATTAGTAGCATAGATATTCCTGATGGTTCCTTCTTTAGCGTCGGCAGGATTCGTAGCACCAATTAATTCCCTGAAATCTTCAACTGCATTTTCCTTTTCCAATATCATAGGTACGATCGGTCCGGAGCTCATGAATTTTACGAGATTCGTGTAAAACGGTTTATCGGTATGAACTTCGTAAAAGCTTTTTGCATCCTCTTCGGAGAGTCGCATTAGTTTCATTTCCTTAATTTCAAATCCGGCCTTTTGTATTTTTGTCAACATCTCACCCAAATAACCGCTTTCCATTGCGTCTGGTTTTATAATTGTCAACGTTTTATTATCTGCCATAATTCTAAAATTGAACCGCAAAAGTACCTCATAAAGAGTGAAATTTCTACACTTTTAGATTAGTGATTATTCGATGGTTGTATGAATGATAATTTTTTAAGAAATTTGCGAGTTCAAAAATCGTTAAGAAGCAATATATTAGGTGCCCTGAAACGGGTCGACTACAAGTATCATTAGCTAGAAAGAAGTATGGAAAGATTAGATGAGTTAAAAGAAATATTAAAGAAACCACGGAGAATCGTGATCACCATGCACCAAAAGCCTGATGGAGATGCACTCGGATCAGCTTTGGGTTTGCATAATTATCTTATAAAAAAAGGTCATGACAGCACGGTCGTAACCCCTACCGATTACCCACAGTTTTTGAAATGGATGCCGGGTAATGATTCTGTGGTCGATTATGAAAAAGATCCTGAAAAGTCCGTAAAAACAGTTGAAGCTGCGGAAATTATTTTTTGTCTTGATTTCAATAAACTTAATCGCCTGGGCGGGTTATTCGAAAGTGTCGAGGCATCAGATGCAAAAATTGTAATGATAGACCATCATCTGGACCCGGATGATTATGACGATTTCCGGATGAGTGTGCCTACTGCCAGTTCAACTGCCGAGTTGATCTATGATTTAATCCTGCTCTTCGGGGACGAATCTTTCATAGATCTCGATATAGCCGAGTGTCTGTATTCAGGTATTATGACCGACACCGGCTCGTTCCGGTTTAATAGCACTACACCTAAGGTTCATATGATCGCGGCGGAGTTGTTGAAAAAAGGTGTCGATCTTAACAAGGTTCATGGCAATATCATGGATACTTTTTCTGAAGCGAGGATGCGCTTTTTTGGTTATTGTATAAAAGAAAAACTGACTATTTTACCCGAGTATCGAATGGCCTATATTGCTGTAAGTGCGGAAGAGATACGGAAATATTATTTGAAAACCGGCGATACGGAGGGACTGGTAAATTATCCTTTGTCATTGGACAACGTGAAGTTCGCTGCGTTAATCATTGACCGGACGTTGCCTGGTTCCAAGGAAACGCTCATTAAACTATCCCTTAGGTCGACAGGGAGTTTTTCTGTTTATGAGATCACGCATAAATATTTTAATGGTGGAGGTCATAAGAACGCGGCGGGTGGCATCAGCTCACTCTCGTTGGAAGATACTCTGAAAAAGCTGCTGGACTTACTGCCCCAATACAAGGAGCAATTAAATACAGATTAAAGATTGAGCCGTTTTTAAGTTGAGTTGGCAGGTTATTTGCAGACGGAATGCAACAATTAGTCTATGACAGTTCTTGTTCGGTTTTGTATTTTTTTCTGAAGAATTTATTATATTTTTGTAACAATCGGTACCTATTATCCAAATCACTATTCTATGAGAAGATTATTGTGGGTGTTATTAATTGGCTTTGTTGTCAGTGCATGTAATTCAAGTAACAGTGCTGAGCGTGATCAAGCGCTTGCAGAGATTTCACAGGCAGAAGAATTCTTTACTAATCAAAATAGCCGGGATGCAAAGCCTTTTTCGTCATTTGACATGCCCGAGGATTCATTGTTGAAGGTAATAGATCTTTATCTGAGTTTTGCGAACGATTTTCCTGAAGATAGCCTGGCAGCAGAATTACTTTTCAAAGCTGCCGAACTACAAAAGAATTATCTGAGAGATTTTGAAAAGGCCATCTATCTACTCGATCAGGCTTATAAAAAATATCCCGAACATCATCGGGCCCCTTACTGTTTATTTTTCCTTGGTTTAATTTATCAGGATGATATGAAAGAACTGGAGGCAGCAAAAGAAAGATATGAGTGGTTCCTCAAGCAATATCCTGACCATGATTTTGCTGATGACGTTCAATTCTTATTGGATAATCTTGGTAAATCTGATGAAGAAATTCTGAAGGATCTTGAGAAAAAAGCCAAAGAAGCGGAAGCCGCACAATCTTAATCGTTTCTTTTATTCAATAAAACTTAATCTTCCACTAATAACGCCTTATGAAGAACTTCGTTTAGTTCTTCCGCGGACACGCGCGCGTGAAGCTTGCCTTCTTCGGCATATGAGTACTCCCCTGTTTCCTCCGAAATAATTATCGCAATAGCATCGCTATGTTCTGTAATTCCTATAGCAGATCGGTGTCTTAAGCCTGCCCAGGTAGGCAGATCAGGGTTTTCCGATACAGGCAAAATACACCTGGCAGCCACTATCTCCAGGTCGGCTATGATAACAGCTCCATCGTGTAAAGCAGAGTTCTTCATAAAAATACTTTCTAATAATTCTGCGGTGATATATCCTCCGATGGATGTTCCGGTATTGGCAAAGAACTGTAGTCGCGATGTCTTGGCAAACACGATTAAAGCTCCGGTTTTTGTTTTGGACATTCGTTTACATGCCTTGGAGATCTCCGTTACGTAACTTTCTTTTTCAGACGGGATCTTTAATTGCAGTTTTAGTAAACTTCGCCATGAACGGTCTTTCGTAAATACTCTGCTTCTACCGATGTATAATAGGAACCGCCGGATCTCAGGTTGAAAAACGATCAGTACCGCTAGTACACCAATACCTATAAACTGCCCCAATATGCTGCTAAGCAGCTCCATGTTCAATGTCTTGACCACTAACCAAGCCAAATAAACCAACAGTAAACCTATAAAAATATTGAAGGCAAGGCTGCCTTTCAAGAGTCTGTAAAGCTGATACAGTAATAGTGTCACGAGCAGGATATCAACTATATCCAGAGCCCTGATCGGTAGAAATCCTATTTTAAATAATGGAAGTATAATAGCTGGTTATCTTGATGGCCTCAACGGCCAATTTAACATCGTGCACTCTTAGAATATTTGCACCCTTTAATATTGCCAGTGTATTCACTACTGTAGTTCCGTTCATTGATTCCGTTGGCAGAACGTCAAGTATTTTATTTATCATTGATTTTCTTGAGATACCTGCCAGAATGGGTAAATCAAGTTGCTGAAAGTACTCCAATTTTCTCAATATCTCATAATTATGATCAACAGTTTTTCCAAACCCAAATCCGGGATCCAGGATCAAATTATTCACCCCTGCTGCTTTGAGCTTTTCCTTTTTTTTCAGAAAGAAATCCATCAGCTCTGCTACAACATCCTGATATTTTGGATCCCGCTGCATATTTACGGGTTTGCCTTGCATGTGCATCAGGACGTAAGCCACCTGCTGTTTTGATGCCAATTTCCAAAGATCAGGATCCATTTCGCCTGCACTGATATCATTAATAATGGATGCACCTCTGTCGATAGCCTCACTCGCAACTGAAGACCAAACAGTATCAATGGAGATGATGCTTTCCGGAAATCTTTTATTTATCCATTCTACCACCGGAACGATTCGGCGCAACTCTTCTTTCTGATCTACAAACATAGCGCCCGGTCGAGTTGAATTACCTCCAATATCCAGTATGGCAGCACCCTCCTCCAACATGGTTTCAGCTATCTTCAATACC
>JACZTA010000271.1 GCA_022573915.1 Bacteroidota bacterium
AAGGGAAATGTTCTTGAGTTTGATAAATTAAATGGATTAGTTGGTATCTTTGCTAATAACTATCAAGGTAAAACAATTCTATGTATTGATTCTTTATTATTCTTATTTTTAAACTTTTTATATGCACTGCGGATAGTACTTGCCCTATCGATACTAACTCCTTCATATTTTTCACAAAACCTGTTTTAGAATTTGAATTAGGCCAAAGTTATCCTAATCCCGTTAGTTTGATCTCAAATATTCCGTACGTCACCAGGAAGCGACAAGAAGTTAATTTAAAAGTTTATGATGTATGGGGCAGGGAGGTTTTTAGTAAGACTGAAACTTCGCAGGCGGGAAGGAATATTATAAAATTTTCGACTACACTACTTTCAACCGGACTATACTATTATAATTTGTCTGATGGAAAAACGGTTCTGACGCGAAAAATGACCGTAATACGATTCTAAACGCGCTTTATCTTTGCTCCCAGCGCATTTAATCTACCGTCTATATCCTGGTATCCCCGATCGATCTGATGAGAATTATGTATAACACTCGTTCCCTCAGCAGATAAAGCTGCTATCAGCAGGGCAATTCCTGCTCTGATATCAGGTGAGGTCATATCTATTCCTCTTAACGGATGCTCTCTGTCCATTCCAATGACCGTGGCTCGATGCGGATCACATAGAATAATCTTTGCACCCATGTCTATTAGTTTGTCGACAAAGAATAAGCGGCTTTCAAACATCTTCTGATGTACCAAAACGGTTCCCTTAGCTTGGGTAGCCACCACCAAAACCACACTCAGCAGGTCAGGTGTGAAACCGGGCCAGGGTGCGTCTGCAACGGTAAGAATGGAACCATCGATATACGTTTCAATCTCATAAGAATCAATAGCCGGAATTGAAATATCATTTCCATTAATCTCCAGGTTTATTCCAAGGGCTTTGAAAGTCTGAGGAATTATACCCAGGTGTTCCGGATAGGCATCCTTTATGGTGATTGCCGAATTGGTCATAGCAGCCAAACCGATGAAACTGCCGATCTCGATCATGTCAGGTAAGAGTCGGTGTTCACAGCCTTCGAGTGCGTCGGTACCTTCAATTGTCAATAAGTTGGATCCTTGCCCGGAGATCTTGGCACCCATTTTTGTGAGCATCCTGCAGAGCTGCTGAATATAAGGTTCGCATGCTGCATTGAAAATTGTCGTAGTCCCTTGGGCCAATGTTGCAGCCATTAATATGTTGGCTGTCCCGGTGACGGAAGCCTCGTCCAACAGCATGTATTTCCCGGTAAGTTTATCCGCCGATAGGCTATAAAAATCTTCTGAATCGTTAATCTCAAATTTTGCACCCAATTTCTGAAAACCAATAAAGTGCGTGTCAATACGTCTTCTGCCAATCTTATCACCCCCGGGTTTCGGTATCCAGGCTTTACCGAACCTTGCAAGTAATGGCCCGACTATCATGATTGATCCTCTCAGTTTCTGTCCTTTTGATTTAAACTCAGCTGACTTAAGATATTCCAGATCAATATCCTTGGCTTCAAATTCATAAGTAGAATCGTCTGTTTTATTGACAATTACACCCATGTCACCCAGCAGTTCGATCAAGATATTTACATCGGTGATATTCGGAATATTACTGATCGTAATTTTCTTTTCGGTAAGTAAAGAAGCTGTAATTACCTGAAGCGCTTCGTTCTTTGCACCTTGCGGAATCAACTCACCGCTCAACTTTGCTCCTCCTTGTATTTCAAATGCACCTGTCATCGACATGCAGCTTATTATTGTTCTCTGACAAAGGTAAAAAGATTTCGAATCCTTGTCTCATTAATATTAAGAATGAAGACCGGATGTACGAAGAATATTATCGGATAGTATTCAATTCTAATGCCAGAAATTTGGCACATAAGATCCAGGGAGCGTTTCTCTAACGGGGTCTGGAATTACTTCTTGATCCTGATCCACCCCGATACCCTCTTGAATTATTACGATTTGAGTTACTTCTTCGTCCCGAATTATTTCTGGATGAAGAAGAACCGCCTCGCTTAGAATAGGACTGCGTCCGTTTTCTTGTTGGTGGCTTATATACAGTATTTGGGATTTCATCCTTATTGATCGTCAACTTTCCATTTGAAAGTGATTCCAGATCGGCAAGAATAGATTCATCGCTGATGTTCTCCCGGTGCCAATTCTGATAAGCCATTTTCATGTAGTTGACAATCAACCTGATGTACTGCTTTTTTTTATCACCTTCCGGCATGTCTATTGCCTGCAAATTCATCAACTCAATGTTCCGGCCGTAATGCCTGAACCTGATATTTTTCTGAGGATAAGGTAAAGGGGAAGGTTTAGCATTGTAAGTTTGCTTTGTAGGCATAGGAAACGGATTATCCACATCCAGCTTGAAATCGGAGATGATGACAATATGATCCCATAATTTATGCTCAAACTCAGGATTGTGTTTTTGAAAAGGGTTCATTTGAGCCATCAGTTCGATGACTTGATTGGCCAAGGCAGTTCTTTTGCTTTTGTCCTTAAGCGTAGAGATGTGATTAACAAGGTTCTGCACATTTCTGCCGTATTCACGTATTTGAAGCTTGGGCCTCGATGAGTTATAATCCATTATGTCTTATTGTGATTGTAAAGTATTGAAAGGAACTGTAAATATAGTAAAATTTTGAGGATTCTGATAGATGTGATTAGCCGGGCAGACCTTGGAGCTTAGATCTAATCCTGAAGAATTCTCAACTTGGCGTATTTCAGCATGATCTTTTTCTGACCTATTTTTGGAAAGAAAATAGTCGCCATCCTGCTCTCAGCTGTACCTTCTAAATTCAATACTTTTCCCGTTCCAAACCGACTATGTTCAATTTGCATACCCGTCTGGATCTTGGAAACATCTTCGGGAATAAAATTAAGCTTCTCTACCACCACTTTTTCCGATTTTCTTCTCACCGGGTTTACATTGCTAGTTGGCGGAGTTTCGATTTTGGGAGGGGTAGATAATTGAGGAGCCAGCTCTATATATTCGGGTTGAATCTCAAAAATAAATCTGCTTGGATCGGAGTTAATGAGCGTACCAAATCTATAACGGTTGATCGCGTAGCTGAAAGTGACTTTTTTCTTTGCTCTCGTCACCGCTACATAAAATAAACGACGCTCTTCTTCAAGGTCTTCCCTGTTTCCCGAGCCCATGCTTGAGGGGAAGAGGTTCTCTTCCAATCCCACTATATAGACGTACGTAAATTCCAGTCCCTTCGCCGAGTGCACAGTCATCAGGGATACGCGGTCGGTATTTTCTTCATCTTCATCTGCATTGGTAAGCAAGGTGATCTCCTGTAAATATCGTCCCAAACTATTTTGCCGGGGATCTTCCTCATTTTGATTGGCTTCGGAGAATTCCTGTATACTATTCATCAGCTCTTGTACATTTTCGTAACGGCTCATCCCTTCAACAGATTTATCATCGTATAGATGTTTCAAGATATTTGAAGATTTTGCAACCACCTTAACTATCTCATAGGCGCTGTCTTTCTTGAGCATGGTCATGAAGCTCTTGATCATAGTGGTAAAATCATCAATCGCATGCCTGGCTTTCAGCCCAAGGCTTTTAATATGCTCGTCATGAGCGTATTTTTCCATATGCTCAATAATATCCCAGATGCTCTTGTCGTCCCTGTCAGCGAGAATGATAAGCTTTTGCACGGTCGTTTTGCCTATTCCCCTGAGTGGGTAGTTGATCACCCGTTTTAAAGCCTCTTCATCATTGGGGTTAACAGTAAGTCTCAGGTAGGCCAGAAGATCTTTTACCTCCTTTCTCTGATAAAATGAAATACCTCCGTAAACCCGGTATGCTATGTTGAGTTTTCTTAATGATTCTTCAAATGATCTGGATTGCGCGTTCGTTCTGTACAAGATCGCAAATTCACTATTGAACGCGTGCTTGTGCATTTTTTCTTCAAAGAGATGATTTGTGATGAGCCTGCCTTCGTCATTGTCTGTCAATGCCCTGATAACTTTTATTTTATCCCCCATTTCGTTTTCGGTCCATATCTGCTTAGCGATCTGTGATTTATTATTTGAGATAATATGGTTGGCCGCATTGACAATCACACCTGTGGACCGGTAATTCTGTTCGAGTTTGAAAAGTTGAATGTCCGGATAATCGTTTTCAAAATTCAGCATATGCTGAATTCTGGCTCCTCTGAACGAATAAATACTTTGCGCATCGTCACCTACTGCGAAGATATTCTCAAAAACATCACCTAATTTTTTTACAATTATATATTGAGCGTAGTTTGTATCCTGAAACTCGTCTATAAGTATATGTTTGAATTGATGCTGGTACCGGTAGAGGGATTTTGGAAAATTCGAGATCAGTTTATACATATTGAACAAAAGATCGTCGAAATCCATTGCTCCTGCCTTGAAACAACGTTTTGTATAAAGTTCATACAACAATCCCATTTTAGACCGGTTACTTAATTCATCCTCTGTCTGTATATCAATATTTTGCTGATATTCCTTTGGTGTTAAGAGACTGTTCTTTGCAAGTGAGATCCTGTTATAAACCATATTCGGTTTATATGAATCTGCGGGAAGGTTTTGTTCTTTGATGATT
>JACZTA010000043.1 GCA_022573915.1 Bacteroidota bacterium
CATTGCAAATAGGTACGACGTGGCTAAGCCCGGGGGGATATTCTTAAATTTCTTCTTCGTCGCGTCCCAGGGTGGACTTGCAATTCTTATGTCCAGTTTAATGACGTCTCCCTCTGCAGGATGGTTTGCCATTGAATAGGCCCTAAAGATCTCCTCATCATTGGTCACCTTAAGATCCCACATATTGGAGTTATCCCAATCCGGCTTGTACTCATCGGGAATGTCAATATCCTTTGAAAAATCTAATTCATATTCGGGAATATAAATCTGAATATAACCACCTGATTCAAAACTTAAATTCTTTCCAGAAGGTAACTTAACAATCAATTCCTTAATAAATGTAGCTACGTTTTCGTTTGATACAACCTCACACTCCCACTTTTCTACACCAAATACTTCTTCGGGAACTGCAATCTTCATATCCTGCCTTATCTTAACCTGACACGCCAATCGCCAATGATCCTGCGCTTCCTTCCTGGTAAGATAATTCAACTCCGTAGGTAAAACATCACCACCACCTTCCATGACCTGACACTTACACAACGCACAGGTACCGCCGCCGCCGCATGCAGATCCCAGGTAGATCTCCTGATCTGCAAGTGTAAATAATAAGTTGCCGCCCGGAGACGTAGTAATAAGTTTAGATTCATCTCCATTCACTAAAATGCTGACATCACCTGAAGGCATAAGCTTAGCCTTGGCATACATTAAAAGGACCACCAAAAACAATATTACAGTCAGGAATGCTGCAACAGATGCAATCATTACGATAGTCATATCAAGTAAGATCAATTCCATCAATTCTAATCAAGTTGAATTCCAACAAAACTCATAAAGGCCATTCCCATTAATCCGGTGAGAATAAATGCCATACCCAGTCCTCGTAAAGGCACCGGAATATTTGAATATCTTAGTTTTTCCCTTATCGCTGCAATCGCGATGATGGCCAGGAACCATCCAATGCCAGAACCGAAACCATAAGTAACCGATTCAGCCAAGCCATATTCTCTCTCACTCATAAATAAAGCGCCACCCAGAATGGAGCAGTTTACCGTAATAAGTGGTAAGAAAATTCCCAGCGCTGTATAAAGTGGAGGGAAAAATCGTTCTACAACCATCTCTACCAACTGCACCAAGGAAGCAATGACGGCAATAAAGACTATGAAGCTTAAAAATGTCAGATCCACCGTAGCAAGTGCCGGATGTATTCCGGCCAGCGCACCTTCTTTGAGTAAATATGTTTCTATGAGATAGTTTGCAGGCACAGTAATGGCTAAAACAAATATCACCGCAAAACCCAACCCTACCGCGGTCTTAACCGTTTTGGATACCGCCAGGTATGAGCACATACCCAGGAAGTAAGCGAAGATCATATTGTCAATAAATATTGCCCTGACAAACAAGTTTATATAATGTTCCATAACGCTTCCCTATTGACTAGGATATATTGTGCAGTTTTTTGTTAAATCCTCTTTGTACCCAAATATATATTCCGATTAAAAACATAGCAGCAGGTGGTAAAACCATCAATCCGTTATTTACATACCATCCACCATTTTCTACATACCACGATAAAGGAATGATCCTGTTTCCCAGTAACTCACCCGCTCCCAGTAATTCTCTAAAGACGGCCACCACGATTAGGATGGCTCCATAACCCAATCCATTACCTATTCCATCGAGGACGGACGGCCACGGCTTATTGGCCATAGCAAACGCTTCCAATCTTCCCATGATGATACAGTTGGTAATGATCAATCCGACAAATACGGTCAACTGAGTACTCACATCATACAAATATGCTTTCAATACCTGATCCACCAATACGACGAGTGCGGCGATCACTGTCAGTTGCACGATCATCCGGATCCTGTTAGGGATACCCTTGCGCATCAGAGAGATGATCAGGTTAGAGAATAAAGTCACGGCAACAACACTCACAGCCATGACAAAAGCCGGTTTAATTTTGGTAGTAACCGCTAAGGCAGAACAAATTCCGAGCACTTGAACCGTAATTGGATTGTCATCGTCCAAAGGATCAAGAAGATAACGCCTGTTCCTTCTGGAAAACAGTGCCTCTTTTTTCTTCGGCTCTTTTTTTGGTTCTTCCTGAATGGTTGTTTCTTCATTCGCCATGATTATCTATTTTAATTTTATCAAAATAGGACAAGTATAATTGAGCATAAATACGTATCATTTCGTCTACACCTTTACTGGTAATCGTCGCTCCGGATACTGAATTTACCGTATGATCATCTACCGTGGCATTCTTTTTAACAGAAACCGAAACAAAATTACCCTCATCATCAAATAACTTTCTGCCGGGAAACTGGTCCCTGAACCATGGATTATCCTTTATTTCTGCGCCTAATCCGGGTGTTTCCTTATCATGATTAAAAGCCGCTCCATAAATAGTATTGAAGTCATCATCAATCGCTATAAATCCGGATATTGGCCCCCATAATCCTGAACCTCGCATTGGGATAATATAGGCTTGCGAACTATCGTCCTTTGTAAATACATATAATGGCAAGAGACGATCCTCCGGCGATTTTTTCGCTTCCCTCTTCAAATTTATATCAAAAGCCTGCACGCTATCAACCAAATCACCGTGCATGTTCACTACAAGCTCTTCAATTTGAGCATTATAAATCTCTTCCGCCCTCTCTTTATCGATAATACCCACAGATTGAAGGATCTTTGTTTTTTTATCAAAGGCAATATTAATAGCCTGTATTGGCTTAAGGTATTCCGAAGCAAATGCAAGCGCCAGAGCTACCATTACAATTAGGCCGGCAGCATATGTTAACGTATAGTTTGTACTATTTGTATCAGCCATGAGCTAACCTCCTGTTAATATTACCCTGAATAACATAATGATCGATTAATGGAGCAAAAACATTCATTAACAATATAGCCAGCATCATCCCCTCAGGATAAGCCGGGTTGAATACTCGTATCATAACAGCCAAAAGCCCTATCAAAAATCCATATATATATTTTCCTCTGTTGGTTTGTGCCGCCGTAACAGGGTCTGTCGCCATGAATACCATTCCAAACATAAATCCTCCCATGAACAGATGATAATAGAAGGGAACGGACATAAACGCATTCAATCCCAAAAGATTAAATATATATCCCATGGTTAAACCACCTAACACTACCGAAAGCATAATCCTCCAGCTTCCTATGCCTGTAATTAACAAGATAGAGGCTCCCAACAGGATGGCAACTGAAGAAGTCTCCCCAATAGACCCGGGAATGGTTCCTAACACAAAATCTGACAGACCTATAGCCTCCCCGGACACAGAAGTTATATTCGTTCCGTTCTCAACGGCCTGCGCAAGCGGTGTTTCACCTGTAAATCCGTCAACCAATGCCTGCCCGTCTTTTACCGAGGAGGCTACCCAAGGGTCATCCCCCGACATATTTTTTGGATAGGCAAAGAAGAGAAACGCTCTTGCTGTTAGGGCCACATTGAGAATATTCATCCCCGTGCCTCCAAACGCCTCCTTGCCAATTACCACTGCAAAAACAGTGGCAACCGCTACCATCCACAATGGAATATTTACAGGCATAACCAATGGTATCAACATTCCCGTTACCAGGAATCCCTCATTCACCTGTTCTTTTTTTATCGTTACAGATATGAATTCGATCGTCAGTCCAACGCCGTAGGATACCGCCACAATGGGCAATACCTTGATGCTTCCAAAGAGCAGCTTAAGTAAAAAACCCTCCCGGACGCCTGCAAATTCTCCAATCGCCAAATAATGCTGATGACCTGCATTCCATATACCGAACAATAGCGCAGGAATCATCGCAATCACCACAGTGATCATCGTTCTCTTCAAATCAATACCGTCCCTGATATGTACTCCCGATTTTGTTGTATGGTCCGGAACGAAGAGCAATGATTCAATTGCATCAAAAGTCGTGTAAGCCATTTCAAACTTCTCTCCCGGCTGCACATGCGGCTTGATCTTATCGAAAACGTTACGTATTGGTTTTGATATGGCGTGGCGAAGATTCATTCTTTATCTGTCTTTATATTATCCTTCTTTTCTCATTAGATCCAATCCTTCCCTCAGGATCTCCTGAACATCAATTTTTGATGTACAAACGAACTCACATAAGGCAAGATCCTCTTCTATCACCTCGTATATTCCAAGCCCTTCCATCTGATCAAAATCCTTGTACATGATTGATTTAATAAGATGTACCGGATAAAGGTCCATTGGAAGAACTGACTCATACTGGCCGGAAACCACAAATGCTCTTTCTTCTCCATGCATATTTGTGTTCACATTGTAGGATTCGTCGAGGCCCATCGTAGCCAGCCAACCCGATATGAAGGATTTAGATATACTTGGCCTTGGATAGGATGGTAATAACCAACCCAGGAATTCGTGCTCGTCTCCTTCCGGTATTACAGTCACTAAATGGTCATAATAACCCAGAAAACCATTCGCTTCAATTGTTTTGCCTGTAAGCACATTACCACTTATGATCCGGGTTTTCTTCTTGATCAAATTATCTTTTACAACATTCTCCACACATGCGCCTATATATGTTTTGAAAAAACCGGTTGCTTTCAGTCCGGGGCCGGCAAAATCAATTATCCTTTCCGGTACATATTTACCTTCCATAAATAAGGTGCCAATCGTTAAAATATCCAGAGGATCTACGTGCCACACGATCTCCCCTTTTTTTATCGGATCGAGGTGGTGAATTTGTACACCTACATTCCCTGTTGGGTGTGGCCCTGAAAAATAATTTATCTCCACCCCCTTCGCTTCTTCAAATTCTACAGCGTGAGGCCTGTCGTGGTAAAGGTTCAGGTAAATCTTGCCTTCGGTTAATTTTCTTAACGCATCCAAACCGGCTTGAAAGATCGCTCCCTTACCTTTAACTAATACGTCTTTATCAGGAGCAAGAGGCGAGGTATCAAATGTTGAAATAAATATGGATTTTGGCGTATCCTCAGGATTCGCAATGATCCCGTAAGGCCTTTGAATAATTGCCTGCCACAAACCGCTTCCAAGCAAATACTGAATGATCTTTTCTCGATCCAGTCCGTTCGGGTCTGCTTTCTTAAATGATTTATATTCGATCTGTTTATCCGCTTTGATAATCACTTCCGTGATTCTCCTTTGATCACCTCTGCGAATTTCTATTACTTCGCCACTGACAGGTGCAGTGAAGAGCATATCGGGACGGTCCTTGTCATAAAACAAGGCATCACCTGCTTTGACTTTAGTACCTTCATTGACAAGAAGTTTGGGGATCGGCGCAATATCCTCGAAATCAGTTGGTTTGATGGCAAAAGTCGCAGGTTGAGGAATGTCTAAATACTCAGAGACAACCTTACCTTTAATGACAATGTTGTAACCTTTTTTTAACTTTATTACTTTGGCCATTACTTTAAATTCGTGCTCAAAAATAAGCTCGGATTTGCCGCGTTATTTTATAAGCGACTGCAAAGGTAAAAACAAATTATGTAAAAATTAACAGATGATAATTCATTTTTTTATTTATGATATGTGAAGCGCACAACATTAAAAATTGGCTTGCTTTTATTCTTGTTTTTTTCTTATTTTCCTGCAGTAATCTGAACCGTGCAGGAAAATCGGGAAATGAAAATATTGGAATCGATCTGACCAAAGACTCGACCTATTCCAGGCCCTCCTATGAATATTTCGATGCGAACTTTCTCCATTATAACGATTTCGTTCATCGCGATCTTATTAAGACTGTTCAATTGCATCCATTCGGATTGGAAACTGCCGGGCCCTATCTCAATCTTTCTTCGGGAGATAAGCTGCTGCTTAGCTTTGATGATCTGGAGGGAGGCGTGAAAGACTATTTTTATTCAATACAACATTGTAATGCGGATTGGCAATCATCTGCTTTGCTAACTTATGATTACATCGAAGGATTTGAATACGGCAAGATCTATGAGTACCAGTTTTCTTTTAATACCAACCAGGAGTACACACATTACCTTCTGGAATTTCCAAATATGGATTTTAAGATCACAAAATCCGGTAATTACATCCTAAAGGTTTACCTCGATAACAATACGCGCGATCCGGTCTTAACACGAAGGTTCATGGCATTCTATGAAAAAGTGGAGATATTTGGCGCAGTGAGGCAGCCCTTCTCACCCAAGCTTCGAAAAACAAGACACCTGATCCAGTTCACTACCTCATTAAGTAGTTATCAGGTTCAAAATCCCTTCAGGGATATCAAGGTTATCATCTTGCAAAACAATAGATGGGATAACGCGATAAGCAGTTTTAAGCCACGAATTGTGCTGCAGGATGAACTGACCTTTGATTCCCAGGATGACGGGCTGTTTGAAGCTGGAAATGAGTTTCGGTATTTTGATACCAGGAGCAAAACCTTTCATTCGGAGCGTGTATACGAGATCATTTCTTCAGACACCTTTCAATATATATTATATCCAGATGAAATAAGATCCTTCAAGCAATACATGAATCGGCGGGACATCAATGGCCATTATATTGTAGAAACAAAAGAGGGAACAAATGATAACATCGAATCCGATTATGTATCAGTGCATTTTGACCTGCCGTTTGATAAGCCGTTGCGCGATGGTAACATTTATCTCTTTGGAGCTATCTCAGATTGGCAGTTGAAACAAGAGAACCTGATGAAGTATAATTATTCCACCAAATCTTATCAAACAAAGATTTATGCTAAGCAAGGATTCTATAATTATCAATATGTTATTGTGAACGATGGCTCCCGTGTTTTGGATCATGGATTGATAGAGGGAAACCATTATGAAGCTGAAAACGATTATGTAATACTGATATACGGCCGCCAGGCTGTAAACGGTTATGACGAATTGATCGGCATGAAAAGATTGAATTCCCGTCGATTAAAATGAGTGAAATAACACAGTACATGTTGATAAAATCAACTCTATTTCGAGATCCTTCATCACCACACTACATTTTTTTAGTAATTTCGAGTCGTAAAAATTGAAAGAATGAAGCGTTTATCGAACAGGTTGCATAGCTTATCCGAATCACAAACCCTGCAAATGAATAAATTGAGCAGGAAGCTAAAGCAAGAAGGACATGATATTATTAATTTAAGTTTAGGCGAACCCGACTTCCCCACCCCCGATCATATTAAAGAAGGTGCTAAAAAAGCCATTGATGAAGATTACACGCATTATCCGCCTGTGGCAGGTTATATTGAACTGAGAAAGGCAATTGCAAAAAAATTCAAGGACGAAAACGGTTTAAACTATACGCACGCAGAAGTGGTGGTTTCGACAGGAGCAAAGCAAGCGCTTGCTAATATTATGCTGGCTCTGCTAAATCCCGGTGATGAAGTCATTCTTCCTGCACCTTATTGGGTTAGCTATATTGAAATGATAAAATTAGCTGAAGGGAAAGTAGTGATCATACCGACCAAAATTGAAAACGACTTTAAACTTGATCTCGATGATCTTGAAGCGGCAATTACGAAAAAGACGAAGATCTTTATCATGTGCTCGCCCTCCAATCCAACCGGGACGGTCTATGATAAAGGTGAGCTAAGAAAAATTGCTGAGATACTCGCCCGCTACCCCGACATCACCATTGTATCGGATGAGATTTATGAGCATATAACTTTCAAGGAAAAACATGAGAGCATTGCTCAGTTTGATATTGTGAAGGAAAGTACCGTTGTAGTTAATGGCGTTTCAAAGGGTTACGCCATGACAGGTTGGAGAATCGGTTATATCGGTGCACCCTTACCTATTGCTAAGGCATGTGAGAAAATACAAGGACAGATCACCTCAGGCGCTTCTTCGATCTCACAGCGAGCAGCGATTGTTGCCCTGAGCTCCGGATTGGAGGATAGCAAGAAAATGTGTGCGGCATTCAAAAGACGAAGGGATCTCATCCTGGAACTGATCAAAGAAATTCCGGGGATCAGGACAGACATTCCGGAAGGAGCCTTTTATATATTTCCGGATATCAGTTATTATTTTGGCAAGTCTGTCGATGACTTAACTATAAAGAACTCAAATGACTTTTGTATGTATTTGCTAAATGAAGCAAATGTAGCCATAGTCACCGGCGCCGCATTTGGAGATGATAATTGTGTTAGAATTTCGTATTCCGCATCCGCGAAAGAGATTACCGAAGCTATGAGTAGAATAAAAACAGCCTTAAACAAACTGGAACCGGTCGATGCCATTACTTAGTAGAATCCGATTCATTTAAAGCAACGTATTTCACTCTATGAAAGATCCTGTTCTTACTAAAGCGGTAAAAGGATTCAGTAAGTTAAAAGTTCTTTGCATTGGTGACCTCATGTTAGATACCTATTATTGGGGTAGATCGGATAGAATGTCTCCGGAAGCACCTGTTCCAATCGTATCCATAGATAAAAAAGATCACAGGCTCGGCGGGGCAGGAAATGTGGCGTTGAATATCAAGGCACTCGGTGCGACTCCGTATTTATGTTCGGTCATTGGGCGAGACGATGCCGGCGATAAAATTCTAAGCTTACTCAAAGAACACGGAATTTCAACGGATGGCATCCTCCAAAGTGACTCAAGAATCACCACCGAAAAAGTCAGGATATTCAGTAAACACCAACAGATGCTCAGGTATGATACCGAAGTGACCGAGCCTTTGAGTAAGTCAGAAACCAACAAACTGGTGCTAACCGCCTTCCAGTATTTAAACAATTCACAAGTAACGCTATTTCAGGATTACGACAAAGGTGTGATTCATCCCTTGGTGATTCAATCTGTAATTAGTGAAGCTAATCATCATAGGGTGCCGGTTGTGGTTGATCCAAAGTTTGACAATTTCATGGCTTACAAAAATGTAACCCTTTTCAAGCCTAACCTGGTTGAGATGAGTACAGTATACAAGGATATCAACCTAATTTCTGATGGACCGGAAGCTGACCATAGCATGGATTCGATTGCTAAAGCTGCCAGATCATTGAGAGCCTCCTTAAAGAACGAACATACTTTCATTACACTCGGATCTAAAGGTATATTTGTGGACACAATCGATGAACATAAGTTGGTACCCGCCAATACAATTGAAGTAGCAGATGTAAGTGGAGCAGGAGATACGGTGATCAGCGTTGCGGCATTATCAATCGCTTCGCAATTGGATATATTTAAAACAGCCGAATTATCAAATATGGCCGCAGGCAGAGTTTGTCAGGAAGTTGGTGTCATCCCAATTTATAAGGATCAACTTCTAGAGATGCTTAATTAATAAAATCTTCGAACGACTGAAATGAAAATACACATGGCCATTCAAAAAATGAGGGAATCACTGAATACATTTTTGTATGACAGTCAGACCATGGTTCGAAACGCATTGAGGATCATGACTTTTCTGGGAGGCATCACAGCCATAGGGATCATGATCCATTATCATGGATTCTCTCATACGCTCGAGCAAAAGGAAAATTTGCTGGAATACATCAAGGCGATCTTCGCCATTTTTATTATTAACTACACGGTTCGATTCTTTTATTCTTTCGAGCCCCGGCAATTTCTAAAAGAAACCTGGTTCCAGGCAATCATCGTCCTGTTGTTAATTGTGGACGTGGTCAGCTATTATCTTGTCGGATTTCCGCTGCTGGAGTGGACGTTTTCCACGCTTGGAATACCAAATTTTACCACGTTCTACATCTTGTTCATTCAAGTGTATATGTTGCTACTGATCGTAATTGAGGCAAGTAAGATCAGCAAACTTTTCTATTCTATTAAGATACAACCTGCGGTATTATTTGTTCTCTCATTTTTAATATTAATTGGGGTTGGAACCGGGCTGCTTCTACTTCCCGAAATGGTAAGTGTACCGGGCAGCATGAAGTTTATCAATGCGTTGTTCACTTCGGTAAGTGCCTCTTGCGTCACCGGGCTTATTGTCGTAGAGACCTCAACCTTCTTCACCTTTAAAGGCCATGTGGTCCTCCTGATCCTGATTCAACTTGGAGGGGTCGGAATCTTATCTTTTGCCACTTTCTTTGCAACTTTCCTGAAGCGCGGAATAGGTATCAGGCATCAAACCGTTATCCCGGAACTGATGAGTGAGGATTCACTCTATAATATGATGCAGTTGTTAAAACAGATCTTATTTTACGCCTTTACCATTGAGCTAATCGGCTGCATCTTGATGTTTGCATTATGGGATCCATCCGTTCCTTTTAGTAGTTTAAACCATAAGATCTTTTTCACCGTCTTCCACTCTGTATCTGCCTTTACCAATGCAGGTTTCACCCTCTTCACTGGCGGCCTGAATAATCCTATGATCAGCAATGGTTATGTCCTGCATATTGTATTTGCAATATTGATAATATTTGGAGCCCTGGGTTTTCCGGCAATGAAGGACCTCTTTGGTGTTTCTAATCTCCGCATCAGGTTAAAGCAACCATGGAGAAGGTGGAAAACGAGTACCCAGATCGCAGTTAATGCCGCTATCGTATTGACAATTTTAGGCACCATAATGTTTTATTTGCTGGAGAGGAATAATTTGCTCGGTGATAAGAATATTGTGGAAGGTGTCATTATCTCTATCTTTCAAAGCATCACACGTACCGCTGGATTTAGCACCGTTGACATTGGTTCTCTTGCAATGCCCACCATTGTCCTGTTCTTATTCCTAATGTTTATTGGCGGCGCGTCAGGCTCAATGACGGGGGGTATTAAAACCTCCACCTTTGTGGTATTGATGCTTTCGGTGATCTCCACCATCAAGGGTAAAAAAGAAGTTGAATTTGGGAGAAAATCGATTTCAAATCAGCTCTTATACCAGGCGTTCTCCATATTTTTATTCGCATGCGGCTTTATCTTATTCTTCATCTTTTTATTAACCATCACAGAGAAAGGTGTGGGCTTTATGCAAATCGCGTTTGAAGAGGTCTCTGCATTTTGTACGGTCGGATTATCTATGGGATTGACTTTCGATCTATCTTATGCAGGCAAGATCGTCATTATGGTATCCATGTTTATGGGAAGAGTTGGAATACTTACTCTTGCATTTGCACTTAGTTCACCGGTATTATCCACTGCTTATAAATACCCGAAGACTAATATAATGGTAGGATAATTACTTAAATCGAATGGCATCAACAGGGTTCATCCTTGCTGCAATAACAGCGGGTACAATACCGGCCAGAATACCAATACCGATAGAGATCGAGAGGCCCAGTACAAAGTTTCCCATGGTCAGGTAGAGTTTCATACCAGCTACAAGGGAGATAAGGGTTGTCCCAACAAATACCAGGAATAATCCCAGCAAACCGCCGATCAGGCAAAGAATGATAGACTCGAGTAAAAATTCGAGAAGGACGTAGGAACTCTTGGCTCCAATCGCTTTCTTGATTCCTATAATATTAGTCCGTTCTTTTACCGAAACGAACATGATCACTGCAATACCAAAACCACCGACTAAAATCGCAAAAGCACCAATGACTGCACTAATCAAGGTAATCAGTCTGAAGAGTTCTGAAATTTTATTCGAGATCAGGCTTAGCTGATTCAGGGCAAAATTATCCTCTTGCTTAGGTTTTAAATGCCTTACCGACCGCATAACCCCACGGATTTCCTCTTTCATCTCATCTGTATCGACACCGGCCTTGCCTTTTACAGCGATAAATGGATGCAAATTAGGGGAATGAATATCAACCAGCTTTCTAACATATGCAAAAGGAATCAGCACGATCTCATCTGTTCCCATGCCTAACAGATCTTCTCCAGTCTTTGCAAATACACCCACTACCTTAAACAATAATCCCCGAATCTTGACCCGTTTTAATATTGGATCTTCGTTGTTGGGAAAAAGTTTCTGCGCAATATTATGGCCCAGGATGACACTATTGACTCCCCTATGCGACTCCGCAAAACTGAAATACCTGCCCTCGGCAACTTCAAAGTTGAAGATCTTGTCGTACTCAAAAGACCCTGCCACCACCGCCAAATTATTCACGCTGTTATTTTTATATTCCGCCGTCACGTTATCAATAGTAAGAGCAATGGCAGTAACCTCTGCAGAAGTGATCTTCTTTTCAATCATCGCGAACTCTTTGGTATCCGGCTCAGGCCTGTTCCAGTATTTCCACCACTCATATTCGCCATCGAAACCCCAGGGCCATTTTTGGATATAGATGACATCATTGCCCAGTTGGTTTAAACTATCATGTAAATTTTTTTCTAAATTATCCACGACGGTCAGCACCCCTATGATTAAAAAGATACCAATGGTAATAGCCAGCAACGAAAGTACGGTACGGAGCTTGTTCATCCATAACTCACGGATTCCCATCAAAATACTTTCCTTGAAAATTTTGAATATGAGCATGCTGGCTTCGTGAATTGAAAGGCAATAATTAAACGTTGGTATTTACGTTATAAAGGATCCTGAAGTTACTTTTTTTTAATCCAAACTGATTTTACCAGACCATAAAAAAATCTTACTTTTACCGCCCGTGAGTAAACTAATATTCATATTGCTATTTATTGGAACGCTATGGCTGACAGGTTGTTCCACCGATCTTGACCTAACCGCCGAGTACAAGGACATCGCTGTCGTGTACGGTGTATTAAACCAAAACGATTCTATTCATTATATAAAAGTGAACAAATCTTTTATTGATGACAATATCAAACCCTCGGATCTGGCGAAGATGTACGATAAGTTGTATTACGATAACCTGATTGTAAGTCTGGAAGAATACAAGGACGACATCCTCATCAATACTATTTTTCTGGAAGATGATACAACGATCAGCAAAGAGCCCGGATATTTTTATAACAAGAAGCAGGTACTATATAAAACAACCTACAAACTTGATCAGGATAATACTTACAAAATTATCGTCCTTAAGCCCAACGATGATAATACCGCATTGGATACAGTATCAGCGGAAACTCCACTGATCAAAGACTTTATAATCAAATCTCCATCTGTAGTGGGCGCTCAGATAAGTTGGGTTTCCGGTTCGCCATTTGGTGTCAAATGGACTTCTGCAGTAAACGGATTACTCTACCAGGTTCTCATTAAATTTCATTACACCGAGGAAATTGTATCTACCGGTGCATCAACTCAAAAGACTTTGATCTGGAATGTATTAAATGAAAAAAAATCACTCGACGCGGATGGTGGTGATCCTTTAGCATTCGATATTAAAAGAGTCAACTTTTACCATTTTCTGAACGCTTATTTGAGCACAGATGCCGGCGTCACAAGGACAGCTGATTCTATGGACTTTATCTTTCATGTTGGATCGGAGGTGCTTAGTAATTATATCGAAGTAAACCAGGCTCAAACAGGTTTGGTGCAGTCACAAGCAAAACCTGAATATACCAACGTAACGAATGGTATTGGAATAATTGCCAGCAGGTTTACGAAAATATCAACCGGTCTTGGATTTACGAATTCTTCCCTTGATAGTATTGCATGCGGACAATTCACTTCTCATCTTCGTTTTAAGAACAGTATAGGTTTGTTAACCTGCGATTAATTATTACAAGGAACTGATTTTCAACAGTTTATCTTATAATTCTGCCGTTTTGTCACAGTTTTAATCATTTCTATGTTGAAATGAACTCATTTCAATGTCATAATTACCATTTATTACCGATTTAATGCCTTGGCATATCAATTGATAAACAATGGGTAGCGGAGAGGAATGGGAATGAAAATGAGAATGAGGTAGTTTCGGCCTTTTCACTTTGCTTACTGAAAATTAAATAAACAACTAAATAAATAACTAAGTAATGGGTAAAATTATAGGAATTGATCTGGGAACAACAAATTCTTGTGTTGCAGTAATGCAGGGAAATGACCCCGTCGTTATACCTAACGATGAGGGAAAGAGAACTACACCTTCCGTTGTAGCCTTCCTGGAAAATAAAGAAAGGAAAGTAGGTGATCCTGCAAAACGACAGTCGATCACCAATCCGAAAAATACTGTTAGATCTATCAAGCGATTCATGGGTAGAAAATTTGACGAGGTAGAAAGTGAAATAAAGACTGTATCCTACGACCTGGTAAAAGGTGACAATAATACTGTAAGAGTTGAGCTGGAAGGAAAAAAATATACACCTCAGGAAATCTCTGCTATCATCCTTCAAAAGATGAAAAAAGTGGCGGAAGATTATTTAGGCCAGGAAGTGACGGAAGCGGTCATTACCGTTCCCGCTTATTTTAATGATGCACAAAGGCAAGCAACCAAGGAAGCCGGTGAGATATCAGGACTGGAAGTCAAGAGGATCATTAATGAACCTACCGCAGCTGCATTAGCATATGGATTAGACAAAAAAACTACTGACCTGAAGATCGCCGTGTTTGATTTGGGTGGAGGTACTTTTGATATTTCCATTTTAGAATTAGGCGATGGCGTATTTGAAGTAAAATCCACCAACGGGGATACACATCTTGGTGGCGATGACTTTGACCAGGTTATTATGGACTGGCTGGCGGAAGAGTTTATAAGCGATGAAAATATTGATTTGAGAAAAGATCCACAAGCCTTGCAACGTCTTAAAGAAGCCGGTGAAAAAGCGAAGATGGATCTGTCAAGCGCCACCGAAACTGAAATTAACTTACCATATGTAACAGCAGTGGACGGCGTTCCGAAACACCTGGTTAAGAAAGTAAGCAGGGCTAAATTTGAACAATTGGTTGATGGTTTGATCAAAAGGACTATTGAACCATGCAAAGAGGCGATGAAAGATTCAGGTTTGTCGGTGTCAGATATCGATGAAGTTATCCTGGTGGGTGGTTGCTCACGCATACCTAAGGTGCAGGAAGTAGTTGAGAAATATTTTGGAAGAAAACCTCATAAGGGTGTGAACCCGGATGAAGTTGTAGCCATTGGTGCAGCGATTCAGGGTGGTGTATTAACCGGTGAAGTAAAAGATGTGCTCTTACTGGACATTACCCCACTCTCGTTGGGTATTGAGACCATGGGAAATATCTCTACAATTTTAATTGAAGCAAACACTACAATTCCGACCAAGAAGAGTGAAGTATTTTCTACCGCATCTGATAATCAACCCTCTGTTGAGATTCATGTTCTGCAGGGAGAAAGATCGATGGCGGAAGATAATAAAAGCCTGGGCAGGTTTCATTTGGACAACATCCCGCCTTCACCCAGGGGTGTTCCACAGATTGAGGTAACATTTGATATTGATGCTAATGGTATCATGAATGTTTCTGCTAAGGATAAAGGAACAGGCAAAGAACAGAATATCCGCATCGAGGCTTCTTCCGGCCTTTCGGATGAAGAAGTCCAAAGGATGAAGGATGAAGCAGCTGAAAATGCCGACGTCGACAAGACTGCAAAAGATAAGGTAGACAAGATCAATAGTGCGGATTCAATGATCTGGAATACTGAAAAGCAGTTGAAGGAATTCGGCGACAAGATTCCGGATGAAAAGAAAGAACCTATTAAAAAAGCGCTTGAAGATCTGAAGAAAGCATATAAGGACGAGGATCTGGAAGGCATCGATAAGACTTTGGAAACCATTAATGAAGCATGGAAGAATGCTTCAGAGGAAATGTACAAAGCCACGCAGGAGGCGCAACCTCAGCCGGAGGCAGCGAGTGATGGCGCAACCACCAACGGTAAGGCGGACAATACCAGCACAACTGATAATGTCACCGATGTGGAATATGAGGAAGTGAAGGAAGATGCTAAGGAAGAAGAAGCTCCGAAGGAAGAGAAGAAGGATAAGAATGGGAAGGAGAAGAAATAAATCGGTTCAAGGTTCAATGTTTAAAGCTTCCGCCAATGCTGGATGCCTGCAGCTAACAAGCTAGAACAATTATGGTTCAGAATCTTTATCCACCTTAAAACATTGATGTTTTTATTATTTAGTTAACAAGCATTTAGATCCTAAATTTTATGAATCAGATTCATGTCAAGATTGGAGAAAAATTAGAAAAGAAGCTAAACGCAGCAGTAAAGCATGATATTGGAATTGCCAATATGCTATCTCTAAAATCGTGTTGAAGCGGTTGGATATTGTTGGTTCAAACGCAAAAGGGTAAGAAAGAGCTTTGTTCAAATTAATTAATCTGACGCGCGTTTACTTTTGAAGCGGAATCGTAGTAAAATGATTCGGTCCAAAGGTCTGAAAAATAGATAGCCTATTTAAAGGTGTTTACTTTAACAGCGACTTAATAAGATTTTAAACCTTAACATAATGTCAAAGCGAATTGATCAGGAAATTGAAGCAATCAAAACAATATTAACTTCACTAGAACCTTTAGATGACCTCGTCAGAAAGAATGTACTCGATTATATTCTGAAAAGAATAAAATTTGATTATTCGGTTATTGAATCAGAAGTTCAATCTTCAAAATTCAGCGGTAACTACGTTCAAGAAGCTTCCCCCACTTCAGAGCCTGAAGTAAAAGAAATACACATTAAGCAATTCAAAGAAACCAAGCGTCCAAGATCTGCGATAGAAATGGCTTCGATCGTCGCATATTACTTACAATACCATGCTGAGGCTGATGATAAAAAAGATAAAGTTGGTACTGCAGATTTGGATACGCAGTTCAAAATTGCCGATTATCCGCTGCCAAAAGGCGATATGAAATTTCTTCTAGTTAATACAAAAAACGCAGGATACTTTGATTCTGTCGGTAATGGGGAATATAAACTAAACGCCGTTGGTTATAATCTTATAAAACACAACCTTCCACGAAAAGACGGTAAAGCAACTACAAAACGACCGCGAAAAACAATCAAGAAAGTCGTTAAAAAAACTCCGAAAAAGTCGACCAAGAAATAATGGTGACTGATTTTCTTAAGGAAATTGCCTCGTTGAAGAACCTCGTTTTCAAGAGTGCTGCAATAAATATTAATTCTCAAACAATTAAGCAACATGCGATCACAGTTGCTAGGGAGTACTTTTCTGAACTACGCACGAACCTATATAAAAATAACCTATTAGATGAATCTGACCTTGAAATCGACAATTATTTTCAAGATTTGCTCCGGTTAGCTCAAGGAAACAATTCGAAAAAAAGATATGTCGCTTTAGTCAAAATCATTGAGAAATCATTCAAAGAATTAAGTGTCAAAGAAACTTCATTTGTGGCAGCAGAAAAGCAACTGCAGCACAGCGACAAATTAATCATTGAAACATTACAGAAAATTGCTCCTACCGCAGCTCTATCCTACGAACAAGCGTTAATTGATTTAAACATCTGTAACCATAAGATTTCCTTCAGGGGAACGGCGAGCGAATTAAGAGAAGCACTCAGGGAAATATTAGATCACTTGTCACCTGATAAAAATGTTAGTGCGCAACCCGGTTTTAAACTTGAACAAAACCAGACTAAGCCGACGATGAAGCAAAAAGTGCAATATATATTAAAACAACGAAGTCTCAACCAAACTAAAAGAACTCCTGCTGAGAACTCCGTAAAAATGGTGGAGGAACTAATGGGCCAAATGGCCAGAGCTGTTTACAATAGAGCTTCTTTGTCAACACATCTAGAGACAAATAAACAAGAAGTATTGCAAATCAAACGTTATGTGGATATTGTTTTCTTTGAAATCTTAGAATTGGGGTAGAAGATTAATCCTCATGCGTCCCAAGTCTGTCGCCCTGCCCTGAGCGCATGCGACTACGTATTAGATCATCACAGAATCCTTAAAATCCTTTCTAATCAAGTGAATCAAGGTTCAGGCAACGGATATGCGACAGGTCCAAGTCTAAAGACTTGAACCAGGTATTAATCAAATTCATCATCCAAACTATCAAAAAAATCCCCCCGCTCATTCTCCTCTTTCCAGGCTGCGGATACCATCAAACTTCGATTCGCCTCCGAACTGTCCATCTCCAGCCCTGAAATCAACGCCTTTATGGATTCCTGTTGCGAAGCACCCTGAGACTTTAGT
>JACZTA010000044.1 GCA_022573915.1 Bacteroidota bacterium
GGCCCGACTTTAACAAAACTAAAACTATCTGAAACAACCCCAGTGCAGGATCCATTTACCTCATGCACCGTAACATAATGAGTACCTGATGAAAAGATAGCTCCCGATATGGCAATTGGATGCTGGTTAGCAGGTATAGCCTTAGTAATGCCAGCACTAGCGAAAATCCATACATACTCGGAAGTAGATTGTTTGGGATTTACATCAAATACCAAGGCATCAAAGCAAGACACGGGGTTGGTAGGCCCTGTAATTGTCAATGACTTTCCTGAGATCATGGAAGCGTTAAACCGTATTAGACTACCTAAGGTTTGATTGTTGGTCGAAATTACCCTCAAATAATATGTTTTGCCCGGGATCAATCCCATTGCAAGGTAACCTGCAAGATCAGGCACGGTTAGTTTAATCTGATTCGCAGAAGTGTCAGCCACCAAACCTAAACCACCAGTGTTTATTATCTGAACCGGAGAATAATCGGGATCTATAATCTGGACCTTAAACTCATTTCCAATATTGTAAACTATCGGTGCGTACCATAATGAGTCATCCCAAAAATGGATGTCCAACGGTACTATTGTATCAAAGTTAGATGTGCATGATGCTATTGAAACATCCTCTCCATTATTGATCACAATATCGCAGGCATCAATACAGAATGGTCCATAGCTGACAATGTTTGAATCAGGAACATTTGGGTCGGTAGCAACCACCCTCACATAATAATTACATCCTGTAGGCATGTAAGGTATTTTTCCTTTTATCATCCCAGGTGAATTTGGAGCTGGATAAATTATAGGATTAAATGTTGTTGTACTTGAAACTGAATCACTAATGACGATAGAATTGCTAAATCCACCTGAAGAATCAGAAAGCTCTAAAACATATTTGTTACCGGGATTATAGCCTCCGTAAGAATAAAAAGGAACGTCAATCACACTGTAAATGCAAATATGATTGGATAACATGGAGGTATCGTTTAATACTGCCGGTTGAAGCGTTTCAATGCTGTCAGTGCAGTCGATAATATTAACACAACCGCTATAGGGATTACTGATAGCATAAGGAGGAGAAAGCATTCTAATTCGAATTTTATAGCAGCTTCCCTTTGGAACATCAGAATGTATCGGCCCCATGGGAGGAGTAATCCATTTAGTACCTGGATTAATGGGTGATGGGCTGAAAAAAGCATTAGCTGTGGGATTTCCATAAGCGGTTAGTATTTTGGCATCTGTGAAACTGCCATTGGAATCAGAAAGTTCAAGAACCAATAACTCGTAGGGACAAATGCTATCGGAAGTTGAAAAATAAACCTTGAATCCGCCCTCCTCTTCTTGACATAAGGTATCGGCTGATATACTGTCAACTGTTAAAACTATGGATGGTGTGGGGCTGGTATATCCAAGGATCATGATATCATCAACTGAAAAGGGAAGCTCGTCGGTAGAAGAAGCACCTATATTTGTCCATTTATAACCTATTCTTAAATCAACATGATTAATGAACGCGGGTTCTTGAATTGTAATTTCTTTCCATTTATCATATCCTTTGTATTTGGCAAATCCTTCTGTATTCGTGGTTAATACCCATGTAGCGCCACTATCTATACTGTAATATACCTCGCCATAGGCATTATTAGAACCATCAGCAACAAACCAGAAATTAACCTCTATTTTATCAAACCCATGAGTGCAAATTCCCCATTGCATGACTGCCCACCGTTCCGAATTGTTGTTTGGATTAAAACTGGCATTCAAGGAGGAGGAAGGAAGGTCATTGATGTGAAGGTAGTTTCCCTCACCCCCTATTTTCCCACCGCTATATGTAATGTCCTGCGCAGGCGTATTAGGATGACCCCCAGCCCCACTATAACTCTTGTTAATCGTCCAACGATTATCGCCATATCCGACAGCTATGTTGTTAAGGTCAAAGGCAATACTCACCCAGTTGTCAAAATTAGCAATTAGTAAAATTTCTCTTTCCTGAGCAAAACTTCGTACCGGAATGATAACGATAAAAAAACAGAATAGTAAGAATTTACGGTTCGGTTGGATCAATATCATACTACAATTTAAGCAAATCCAAGTATATCATTGAACCATGAACTTCCCTATAGCTATGATTTTCGAATCCAGCCACGTTATGTTGGACTGCATCCGAATTTGATAAAAGTATAACCCAGGACTTAAGTTGCCTCGTAGTAGCGGAAGCTCAAAATAAGATCCATTTTTGTAAGGGGTTATAAAGATTTCTTTTTCCACCCTTCCGAGTACATCGTAAAGTCTGATAGATAGATCTGACGCCAAGGTAAGATCAGGATGAGTGATTACAATGGTAGCTGAAGTATTAAAAGGATTTGGATAAATTCCTGCTTCGTAAATAATAATAGGTGGTTCCGGAGTATCTATTGGTAACGGTGGACAACCAGGATCAGGTGTACAGTTGGTACCATCGCATCCGTGACAGTCTGTTTTGACTAAAAATACATCATTCTTGGCGGGAAGGAAATTATTAATGACGTAGCCAGTAAAAATAAATCCACCGTCATAAGTTAAATTGATATCAAATATGTAGTCATGGGTTGTATCTCCACCATAATGGGTATAAACTCTTGTCCAGAGTGTATCTCCATTATTTGGTTCTATCTTTGCCAGCCAGATTCTTGGTCTTAATGATGCGGTATTGTAATCGATGGTAAAACCACCAACTATATAACTGCTATCTGGTAATTGCCGAACCTTCTTGAAACCCTCGTAATTCCCTCCTCTGGCAAAACTCCTTTCCCACTCAACTTTACCAGTATCATCAGTTTTTATTATATACCCTTCTACAGTTGGATTGCTAATCTCTTTACGCCCCACTAAAACATACCCACCATCATAAGAATTTATTACATATCCTTCAATATCATTTCCTGTTCCGCCATAGGCTTTTTGCCATTCTAAATTTCCTTGGCCATCTGTTTTATATAAACAAAGATCAAATTGCCCTGCTCCCATGGTATTCGTTTCGCCACCTAAGATAAATCCTCCGTCACCTGTGAAATCAATGGAATTAGCAAAATTGTATCCAGTAGCACCATAGTTTTTCTGCCATAATTTATTTCCAAGACTATCAGTTTTAATGAGATAGGCTTTGGAAGTGTTAAAAGTAGTATCGTCATAAGAAAATCCAGCTATGAAAAAACCACCGTCTTGTGCCTGTTTAACTTCTAATCCAACATCATTAATTCCTCCTTCTACAATCTTATGCCAAATCAAATCGCCTACCGAACTAAGTTTAAGTAAATAAGTGTCTTTTGATCCCTCTGTGCTGTCATAAAAACTTCCACAAATCAAATACGTGCTATCTACTAATTGAATAACTGAGTATCCATTATCCGTTCCCTGTTGACTAAAATTGAAAACTTTTGTCCATAAAGTATCTCCTGCAGCATCAGTTTTAATAATATACAAACCAAGAAAACCGCTTAAAGTATTAACATTTCCTGAAATTAGATATCCTTCATCTAAAGTTTGAATAACCGAAATTCCAGCATCGTAATAATCATTTTGATAATTATATACTTTATTGAATACATCTTGAGCATTGCCGATGCTAAAAAGCATCGAGCAGGTTAATAATAATAGAGTATACTTTATTCTATGTGCAATCATCGAATTATAGATAGTTTACGCTTTTGCATTGATACACCATCAACTTTAATCTCGCATATATAAATTCCGCTGGCTAAATCTGTTAGTTGGATCTTAATGATATTACGTTCTTTGCTGATCTTATAATACATTACTTGTACCCCTATTTCGTTATAAACGATAAAGTCTGCAGTTTGGTTATAATCCAGCGGTAAGTTCTCTATCATGATCATATCAAAAGCAGGGTTAGGATATATCTTTAAATTCTGTTTTTCATTAGAAGAAATACCCTCACCAAAATCTCCTCTTTTACTGCTACTTTGCGAGGTATCCTTTTTTATAATATGATCAAATTGATCTCCCTCAGCTACCATCAATACCACTTCTGCTTTTGCGGATATGGGTCTACCCTTATTACTAACATCGATTACGATTAGTAATTCGGCAGGAGTCAAATCTTTAAGTGTTCTACCGTCTTCTGCAACATCAATTAAACAATTCATCAAATTACAGAAATTGTTGTTTTCGCTTACATGAACTGCATCTAATGAGTCTATGATGATAATTGAATCGGTCATTTGTTGTACGAGATTTACCATATTCTTCGCATCAGTATAGTTGCATCCTGAAAAATAAATATCCGTTAACATTTTTTTACTTTCTATAGTAGTCGACACATTTAATATTGAGACAGCTTCACTATCTCTATTATTGACATATAGCGTATTTACCTTTTCATTTTCTAATAACTGATATTCTCCTGAATAGTACCGTTCTTCCTTCAAACTATCAGCATTATTCATGCGAGTCATCATAGTGTCCATCAGATTATCGAGGTCAGCTAAATACCTATCTACATCTGCACCTCCAGAAGGCGCAATTAGCCCTGCAAAAGCATTGTCACAAGAAGAATTTATCTTATTAAGTCCAACACATCTTTCTAAATGGATGGTTTTCCATATAGGTGTACTACAATCAGGATCGGTAGGTGGCCCTGTAATCAATTCTTGATGGGCAGTATAATCAAACGATACCTTGGGCACTAATTGACCGCCAACCCATTTGAGTCCCACAGCTATATCATTCCTCTGACTACCGGTTTGAATACAACGGTCTCCCCATTCGTTACCAGCAGGATTCTCGGTACTGTTGCAATTTAATCCTTGTGACTTTAAATACCCGTCAATTGTGAACCAGGCTTTCCGCTTATGTTGAATACCGTCTGCGGCAAAGTTATTACATCTTATTTTCAAGTTCCGGTTATTATCTTGCGTTTGAATGCCATAATCAGTGCCGGAAAAGGAGTTTTTAAAACAGATGCCGCCTTGGTTGCCTGTATTTTCAAAAACGATACCATAAGTATTTGGAGGAACAATTATAGGTGATGAACTCCCATCGATCGTATTATTGGCGATATAGAAGTTCTGAGTGCCTACAATATACATTCCATAATGATCATAAGGGCAATTCGGGGTTGGGGTGGGCGGACATACCTGGTTAGGGGCAGGTGGTATATTGATCATGGTGTTTCCTACGATGTTTGTGTTCCCCGTTCCAGCCCCTTGCAAGTATAATCCACGCTTTACATTGTCAAAGTTGTTATTATTAATTTCGCAATTACTACCTCCGGAATAAAAGATTGCATCATATTTTATGATCCCTTCCTGGATATTCAAGAATGTATTTGAGTTAATTATTCTGGGAGCAGTGCCTCTATCAGTAACTTCCAAACCCAATTGCAAATCAGAAAACCTATTCTCTTCGATATTGAAACCATACCATGAAGATTGACAAAATGAGGGAATTGTGCTAATAATAGCACCTTCCGGGCGATTGTATCCGGTTAATCCTGCAGGGTTACTTAATGTATCTCCTGTCATAGTAAATCCCTGGATTTCTAATGCCTCTATAAACAAAAGAGGATGAGTAATTCCAGGAAGCAAATTAATATCGTCCGCTTCAAACGTTGAATTATCTATAGTAATAATCACAGAATGATGATCATATATATAAGTATAAATATTAGATGGAAGGTACTCTAACCCATGGACTAACAGGCCTATCTGGTTCTGTTTAAATGTACTGTTGCTGATTATAATTTTACTAGAATATGTAATAACAGGTCCTGGTATAGTACTGCAAACGCTTGGTGGCGGAGGACAACGAACTTGAATAAAACGAATCCCCGTCAAAGCGTTTTCAATTAATGAATTATCTCGAATAGTTATATCTACTTGAACATCTAAATTTTGCAGGATTACTTCAATACCTTTCCAGGGTTGATAACAGGCGCTGGTCAGGGTTGAGTTTATCACGTCGAGTTCCCCACCAGGCTCCACAACTATACCTGAAGAAGTATCTGCAAACATGATTGTTGCATTTTGTATCGTCAGTGATATTCCTGCGGATACAGTTACTATACCAATAAATTTCCTATCGGTATTCCAGGTTGTATTCACAGTAACTACAAATCCTGTCTCAACGGCTGGCGGATCATCATAAATGCAGCACCAGACCGTGTCCATAACCGTGATTATATGAGTAGCGGTATCGGAATATAAATTACCTATACTCACGATGTGAGTTATAGTATATGTGCTGTCTACGAGATACACATGTGAGACAATACTATCGGTTGATGTACTACCGTCTCCAAAGTCCCAAAAATGCGTTCCACAACCACCTGTCAGTGTCATAGTGTCGAGCTGGCAGATTGTATCCGCAACAGCAAAAGCGGCTATTGGAAGCAAAGGAGGAGTAATTTGTTTAGTAAGTGGACTGCCAATCGGAATTTCAATCTCGCACGTGTCATTAGTTGTTGCGCAGAATATGCTATCAATGGCGGATACAAAACCGGTTAGTAGATAGCTTGGAAGAATACTGTTTTTCAATACAAGTTCAAGCACAAAACTGGAGCAGCTATCTACTGCTAACAGTGGTAACGACCACGTTAAAGTGTCCCCATCAATAATCGGTGTCGGCCCGGGGGCATTATTCAATGCCGTAAATGACTTAAATTTTATTCCAGCTGATGGAATAAACCGGAACACGTAGCTGGTATCAGTTGCAATAGAATCGAAATTACAGATGGTTATAGTGTCCAATAAGGTAGTATCACAAGCTGCAAAACCATCAACCTTCATTTGCAGAGTCAGGTCAACCACAGGTGGAAGATCCGTGATAACCGGAGTAAAGGAAGGGCCGCTGTTGTTAAAAATTACGGTATCACCACAACCATCCAAAGCAGTTAAGAATAGTTCAACCTTATCCCAAGGCATGATGCTACAGTTGGATTCCAGCAACATTTGTAAGGTGAGTGTTCTATCATTGGGATCAATCTTAAATAAACTGCCGGGCAAGCCATTTGTTTCTATGTAAGTATTCAACGTATCTATTAACCAGCGCAGGGTATCTCCAGCGATATCTGGATCATTTATAGAAGTAAATCCTGACCCATGAGGGTATTCTATCTGGCTATTTCCACTTAAGTAGGTTATTCCACCAGAACTGGGAATTATCATTGTCAACTGCATCTCATAGGCATTGGCATCACCAACATTGTGGATAATTATTTCATACGGTATCGTATCACATACTTTTATACTGCCAGGGAAATTAACAGTAGCCGTAAGAAGCGGTTTTTGTTGGAAAATATAGAGGTAATAAGTATCTATTTTACATGTGTTTTTCAAGAGACTATCAGGTGCCTTTGGGCAGTCCCATCCTACATAGAGGATAAGCGTGTCAAATTCGATGGAATCTGGTAAGCAAATATAATCTGCGCAAAGTTGTAAATCTACAAATGCATTACCTTTCAATGGGGTGTTCATAACAAACAGATCGTTATTCACTGTAAGCGTATTGGCATTCGTAACATCTATTATTTGGAAAGGAGTAATTGTGCCATTGGGAGATTGCCATCCAATCCATACATTAGACGCTACCGATCCTGTGTTGTGGTTCTCCAATTTCAAATCCCAGCAAGCAGGCTGTGAAATAGCCGGAATTGGATTTTTAGAAAAAGCAGAGATTTCTAAGTCTGGCGGTATAATGGTTACCAGGTTGCCAATTCTTTTGGCTGCGACTGGCAATGAGGAGTCAGCCAGCACCCAATCCTCGAAATCAAATGTTGCTCCAGCATACCAGGGCAACGTAGTAACAGTATCCACATCGCATGAAGTAGAGGTATTAACCGTTAATATCAAGCTAAAGTCATCAGTTCCTTTAAAAAGGCTATCACTTTGAGGAGAAGTGGAATCGCCATAATAAGAAGCTATAGTGAAGAGAATACTATCTCCCCTGGAAGTGCTGTAAGTAGCAATAGCTGTGATCGGAATTTGAACATCTATTGTCGACGAGTCTACACAAGTCGAAGAAGTCTGGGTCAGAGTTGCATCACAAAAAGAAAATTCCGTTGGAATAACCACATACATAGTATCCACGATAGCCCAATGACGGAACTCGTTTGCAAAAGTGTTTTTTGTACAACCAGGTTCTTCCCCGATGTAGAACCGTGCATCTACATTAAACTGGTAATTACAACATACTGAGTCGGTCTGAAGGATTTCCCAAGAATTTACTGCCGCTTCGTAACCTACAGGTGAAAAGAAATCTCCATAAAATTCACAGAAGTATATCACAGAAGAATCGCACTGTGATTTGTCGATACTGGTGTCGCAGAGCGTGACAAATCCTGTTATCGAGTCCGGTTCGCAATAAGCGTTGTCACACGTTGGAAAAGCATCCCTGCCGCCATACAGCCGATTGTTGATAATACACTGTGGGATATAACTGCAAAAGGTACCCACGTTTTCAGTAACCTGATACAAAGGTTTAATTATAATAGAATCCTGATCACGAAATGCTGTATAATTGGTACTTATCAGACCCTTAGAATGCAATAAATCTAAACTGAGATCATAAAGTAGCAAAGTGGGGTCCAGGTATGAGGGACCGATCAGACTGAGTGGTAGGAAAAAGGGGTGCCATATCCCTGTTGCATTTTCAAAAATAGAAACGTTGGCTCCGATTGGAGTAAGAGGTTCTACAATAGGATAAGTAGGATTTCCGCATGCGATACTGGTTTCAAAATAGAGGTAACGGAATGAATCCGGCATTGGCCAAGGGTGATAATTAGCGTTTACATTGAATATAGCAGTATGAAAACCTTCTAATACATCGCCTACCATTGCAAATTCTGTTGCCGCCAAGGCAGCACTGGCAACTAATGATGTATCTGCAATCCCGTCACAGATACTATCAATCAATCCATAATTTATTCTTTCAATATCGTAGTGCGTGTTAAGCGGTCCCTGTTTCTCACAACCGGGACAATGGATTTGAACCTGTTGCGTAAAGCAGGATATAGGGATTTTACATATAGGGCTGCACAGGTTGGATGGTATGTAATGCCAATTCAATGTCACCGTGTTCCGTGGTGTAGATGGGCAATTGGTCATTATTCGAATGAAGAACTGGTCGCCCAACTCAAATCCCCGAAAGAACTTAAAGTAAGCACATAAAGTGCTGTCATTGCTAAACACAATGCTATCAGGTAGTAGTTGCCCTCCTACGGTATCCAAGTAAATAGATGTGTCTACATTGAGCCAATCCGTATAACTAAGTCCAGGTTGCGAGAGTGTTACAGTTACCTTCAACTGTGAGGAAGTATCTCCAGGCCAGTATGGGTCTCCTTGTTCGTGCAACACTTGAAAAGGGAATAGATAATCTACACTATCCTCAAGGTCAAAGACTCCATTATAACTCCACGATACGTCTCCCCAATTAGCAGAAGTAATTTTGCAATATTTTTGGAGCAGACAAAGGGAATCTCTTCCAGCACACACGCGATAATAGTAAAATTCGTAATCCCAAGCCCAGCGATGGGGTGACGAGCAGCCTTCTGCCGGGCAGCAGGTTATAGCATCAAAAGTTATAGTAATTGTACTATCAGGTTTTATTTCTGGCAGGTCAAGAAGTATTCGATCGATCATGTTACTACCAATGCATAGGGAGTGTGAATCAGTTGGTACAGACTCGATACTATCGGGAAATATCAAACTGCTACTACCACTGACTGCAAGGATGAAACTATCTGAAGCAAAAGTTGTAGGAGTAGAACCAGACCTCTTCATATCCAGCTGAATGTCGGATGCAGTTGTTCCACCGGTATTGGTTATCGTCCATTTAAACTTAGTTTTATTAGCCGCACCATAACATATATCAGTTACCTCACTTAAAGTGACTTTTAGCTTGGCAGGCTGAGGTTTATGACCATTTGTATAAGTGATGGACTCATGATCTCCAACACAGACCTCTCCCTCACACTTTGGAATAACCGTTATCTGGGAAATCACATCCTGAGGACATCCTCTGATGGTAAGACACTCTCTAATTATAATGGAATCATTGGGTAGAAGTCCACCAGGGATTAGGGAAAGCCAATCTGCTTGGTCTATGTTAACTCTTACGGTATCCTTTTTTGAGCCAACCACTAAAGTGTGCGTAAACTGGGTACCGTTAATGAATATAGTATCAACAGATAGCAGATTGTCATATATATCTTGGAAAAAAAAGCCTGAGCAAAGCGGCGAATTACCCGTATTGATGATCGTAATCAATCTGCAAAAGGACTCCGCAGAATCACCTTCAAAGGGATCAGGGGTTATAGACTGTATAGATAGATATGGAAATGTATACTTATGAGTAGTAATAAAGTGCAAAGTGGTATCAACGAATGACCAGATAGGGAGAGAAGGATTAAGCATGCGCGTACTTGCTGAAAACTCAAACGTATTTATTATAGCAGCGCTGCTCAGATTTGGATGACATATTGCTTTTATTCTAAACGTTATTACCGTGTCGCTACTCTTTGGGAAGGTGTCAATCCAAAATACTGGAGCCTGCAAGTTTGTAATATCAAATTCATTTGCATTATTCACTGTTCCGGCGATGTAGGTGATATGAGGATCCAATAATACCTTTGCATATAGCGAATCAATTCGAAATAACGATAAGTTTTTCACTAAGACTTCTATGAGCGTATCCTTGCAAAACTTGATTGTATCCGGTGCAGTAATTATTATAGAAATGTCAAATTCCGGGTCACATATTTTCTCGATTATGGTATTTCCAAAGGGTCCATTTTTAGTTAACAAACGCCAGCATTTATGCGAAGGCGGGGTTCTGGATCCAATCTTAGGGGGATTGCTGTTATCTACGGGCCCGCTTCCTACAATACGGCCTTTTAAAGTAGAATGCGAAGTACGACCGCTATTGGAAGTGTGATAGGTTATTTTGTTATGAGCTATAATATTTCCTGAAAAATTAGAATTCTGCTTCACACGCATATTACCCGGTCCATTTACACCGGGTAGGATTACCCAGAAGATATTTTCAGGTTCAACGCTCCCATAATCAATGTTACAGGAACTCTTCGCTACTAAAGAGTCCTTTACTCTGAAGATATAGACATCATTAATACCTCCTGTGAGATGGACGGTTCCGTTCATATTCAATCCTGCTTTAAGTTCATAAAAGCCAGGCGGCACATAGACTTCTTGCAAGGACTGATAGATAGAGTCAACAGATGAAAAGGAGACATTATTTGCAAACGTGCTAAATTCCAGCAATTGCTTTTGCACAATGCACGATGCAATTGAATAAATATTTCCAGTTGCCGTTATATTCCCACTAATAGATCCCATTGCGCCAGCATTACCACCAATGCCGATAGCATTTACCGCAGTGATGTCTTCGCCTGAAAGCATTCCAAATGAAAAGCCCAAAATTGGACTGAAATCCGGATTAGTTACAATTGACAAACCAACAGTACCGGCAACATTCAGTTGGATGGTAGTTTGACTGAGCAATGATTCCGTTCCATTTAGATCATGATTACAAATAATTGAACCGGTTGCCAGTATTATCCCATTAACGAAACTGTTAATTCCAATAATAACTTGTCCCCCAACATTGAAAATTACATTTTCTGGTTTAACCCCACTCAAAATAATCTGAGTGCTATCTTCAAAAGTGAGGGTGTCATTTATATTGAATACAAAAACGGAACTCTCCGTTCCGGACAGTGTAATACTCCCTCCAAATTTGAAATTACCTATTGCTTTGTAGGTATTTGAAGTTAAAGTAGTATCCCTGAGCTCAACGGGAATTGAAATCGAAGTATATGCAGAGAACTTTTGCTTGGCTGAAATGAGTGCTTGTATGGCGCTATCTATAATACATTGATCATAGACGAAAAGGCTATTTACGGTAATGTCTATGTCAAGAGGAGCGGGAGCAGTGAAGTTGCCTTCAATAGTTACGCTTCCAGCTGCGTTTAGCTGCTGGCCGGCTATCACGTCGAATTTACCGGCATATCCTAACTCTTGAATGACTTGAGCTTTCGTTAAAGCAGAAATTAAGCACAAAACAGTACAAAAGCTAATAAGTAATCTTAACCGATGTACCACAGATATAAGCTGTTGGATTATGGTAAGCTGTCTCATCCCGCGCTTAACAAATATAAATAATATTAATCCATTTAGCCACTAATAATTCGATACGATCAAATAAAGCATTAATTTCAAAGAAAATATCTTGATATGAAACTAAATTTGACTAATAAGAATGATGAAGGATTCGTTAAGGTTAATAATGGCAAATTACTTTTTAAACAGGTAGAGTTCAATTCTGAATATGATTCATTAATTGATCTCTATGTGTACTTCCACAGTGATAATAACGTAGAGAACTCTTTAATTCTAACTCTCGATTCGTTCGTCACCGCAATGGACAATAAGAATAATAAAATAATAGATTTTAACCTGGCTGATGGTTCGAATCCTGCGATAGAGGTGCAATTTCCTCAGGACGTTAGAATAAAATCAGTATCTACCTCCGGTAAAGAATATGATATACAATTAGTATTAGGAGTTGAGTAAGGATATGAATGGCTTAAAGGGGTGATTTGCCTCCAAGGGTCAGTCCATTTAAGATTCGAAACCAAAAGTTGCAAATTGCAACTGGGAAAAATTTTCAATTTTTTTTCGTAACCCCGCTTGTACTTACAGATATGCTAATGATATAGCTTGGGGGTGTCGGTTCAAATGGGAAATCGAATTGGTTGGACTGGGGGTGGGGATAAATCAATCCTAATGAATTAATATTACTTCATGCAAGCCAACAACTTAATTTAACGATGCCAGATATTGTAGCATTTATTGATTTAGTAGGATTCGGTTCAATGGTCACTCAAGATCATAATAGAGCAAAGGAGATCTTAACTGATTTTTATAACATCACATATAATATTTTTAAAGATGAAGGTGATATTAAGGGAAGTCTTATATCTGATAGTCTCATCGCTTATTCAAATCAGGAAGAAAAGTTAGTGAACGCACTTACTCGACTTTACAGAGATTGTTTTAAAAAAAATGATGAGTACGCAAATTCTGACAATTTCTTTCTTCTTCCAAGAGGAGGAGTGTCATTTGGAATTTTTAAGGTTCAAGAATTAAATGAATTACCAAATCTTACCAAAGAATTTATAATAAGTCCGGCATTAGTTCATTCAGCAAGAATTGAGGCCAGTATAAAGGGAAGCAGACTATTATTGGGAGCAAGAAGCAATGGTGGCGAAGATTCCGTCACCTGGAATACAAAAATCAAGAGCATCCTTTACCAAGACAATTCAATCAGTTTATGGGGTGACTATAAATATATGGATGCATTGTGGTTTTTAGACCTTAATAAAGATCGCGTGCATCAAGAAGAAGAAATCCTCGAATTATTAAACTTGGCGATTAATTTCGTGCAGCAAAATGATAGCAGGGACAAGCATCTTAATCAATATATCAATACATTAAGAATTGGTCTACTAAGCTATAGTAAATTTATAAACATTCGGAGCGAAGATCCAATTATTTCAAGATTGATTGACGATTTTCAAGATAGTAAATATTGGTTTATTTGGTTAACCATCATTGAGATGATCATGGAGTCACCTGATTCCTGGGCTCTACCAAATCAAGATTACATCATTAAGTTTTATAAAAGTGTAAGCATTAAAAAGGGCTGGAGTCACGTTATTGAGGAAGTTAATAAGCCTGAAATGGATTATTTGAAGCAAGACTTCAATTCATTCTTGGATGAGATGCTACCTATTTCTGGATAATTAAAACCTAATAAAGTTTAGTAGATGGTGCCCTCATCGGTGCCTTTTCTATATATAGATTCGAAACAACTGATAATAAAGGACTTTGGGAGTAGGTGCTACTCCCTCCAGCTCCACCTTCGCCCTCCGAAGCTCCGAACGAAGTGAGGAGCGAAGGAGGGCTACTCACTTACCAACTCAACTCATCGCAAATTGCGAACCCGGGCTACGGTGGACGCTGTCCACTGTCTTTTAATCCAAACATAGCTAATTATGAAACGAGCAGCGAAGGAGAGCTTCGTCCTCCTTTATTAGTTCCATCAAGATATTTGGGGAGAGCTACGGGTGCCTACTTCGAAGCGTTGCGAAGAAGTATGGACATCGTCCACCATAGCTATGAGCTAAGCAAATATCGAAGACCTGGATTGGCCCGATATCATAGTGCAACTTATGCTAATCCAATTATATCATTGCACAACAAGTTTACCAATTGACAGGAGATCAGTTTTACTTTCAATCCTATAAAAGTAAATACCTGGAGGTAGATTATATCTATCCAGGACAAACTGATTACCATAGCAATTAGGAATATATACAACCCTATTACCCCAAATGGTATAAAGAGAAAATGTAAAATTCTCAAGGGTTTTATTAGACAATATCCTAACTGTAGAATGAAAACTCACAGGGTTCGGCGCTATTTGGATAATCGCTTTTTCTATTTCGATATAATTGTTTGAGGATAGTGGAGGATCACTGCAAGAAGTATCACAACCTGTAAGGGAGGAATCAGAAACAAAAATTATTAGCGTTATATATTGTTCAAGTACGGTGGTATTTGCCGTATCTGTTAAAAATGAATTTCCTTTAAAGGTTATAATATAAGGAGAGCATCTTAAATGGGTATTATTAGGCGTCCATTTAAATACTTTTCTAATTCCACTGGGCCAAATGGAGTCCGTTTGAAAAGTTGCATTATTCCCACTCATGAACGGTTCTCCGTACGCCAACAAATGGATAGAGTCAGGGATTATACTGTCTTCAGCGGTAAGGATTAACTGAATACTATCATTAGGGTTAAGGAATTGTATATATGTCCCAGTGGAATCAGTCGGCCAGGATGATAATCCTAAAAACTGAAGGTTGCTAGGGGAAGAAAAAACGATGATTTGAAAATCTACCGTCACGGAACCAACTATCTTATTATTCCGGCATTCGGATATTTTAATAGCAAAATTGTACATACCGGTTTGTTGAGGTGAATCCCATAATATTTCTCCATTAACCGAATCAATTGAAACTCCATTCGGTAACCAATAGCCGTTAATATCCGCACCTCCACTTCCCTTACAAGAAATCAGTTCAAATGAAAGGAGATCTTTATCCTCATCAAATGCTGAAATATTAAAAGTAAATTTTCTTCCTTGATTAGCAAAAGCAATATAGAGAGCGCTAAACTCGACAGAATTATTATAATCATTATTTGAGGGGACATACAGTTCTGATTCTATATAGAACGGCGTATTTATTGAGTTTTGAATGTTTTTTATCCCGGCAATTCTATTCGGATTTTCCACTGATATTTTATATGTACTAGGTGAGCTATAGGTGTGCAGGTCTTTATATGTATTTTGTTTAATATCATATAGAAGGGTATCTATCTTTGTTCTGGGTATCAATTTCAAAGAACCGTCTCCCCATGAAATTTCAAGACTGTCTGAACTAATCGCTTTGGTGTAAGTGATAACAGTCACTTCATAAGTCAAACCTGCAATATGTTTGTAAGTAATTGAGCCACCTCTGTTATGCGTAGCCTGAACGAAAGTGCAGAATAGAATATTTAATAATAGAAACGCAGCTTTTTTCATATCATTGTTTTTAATCAATTACTATTTTTCTCGTCATCACTGTTTTGGCTATGTTCTCCATAGTGTAAATATATACGCGTTAACCATTGCTCTGAGCGCAGCTAAATGCGAAGGTGAAGGTGAAGCTCAGAACTCACCCCTTAAATTACACATTTCACACGAATTTTTGATAATAATCAGTTTCTCAAATTACTGAAAAAATCTACTTGTCCGTAGTCTGTAGTGAGGATTTTATGCGAGTGGGACTACGGACCTTCTCCCGTTAATCCAAAAAGGTAATATTCAGCAAACCCTTTTCACTCGAATAATCCTTTGCGCTGCTATAGATATATTCTTCGGGGCGCTCTACTATTCCCGCTGCAACCGGATTATTGTGTATATAGTCCATCTTCTGATCTTTTATAATATTTGAATCTAATTCCTTTGGTTGATTGTTTTGTCTCCAGAATTGGTAAGTCGTGTTTCTACTATTATGCCTTCCCGCCTGGCCGAATATTGATAACATCCAATCTCGTCTGCTTTCTGTCTCATTATTCTCTATAGCTTGTATTATACTCACCGAGGTATACTTTTTGAAGTCTCTCAAAATATTGCTCAATTGAAAACCTTCCTTGGCAGAGACAATAAAATGGATATGATTACTCATAATTACCCAACAGTATAGTACTAAACCCTTTTCCCGCTGACAATAACGCAAACTATCCAATACGATATCTCTATAATCCCGCTTGGTAAATACATCCACCCATTCAATTACTGCAAAAGTTATGAAATGGATGGCCTGCTGATCACTTATTTTATAGCCACCTTCACCCATACGCCAAATTTAATATTACATTGCATGGATGGGTAGTTATATTTATCGTCCGTAGTCCCACGCACGCATGGCACCACTACAGACTACGGACAGGGGGGAGTCCCACGCACGCATGGCACCACTACAGACTACGGACAGGGGGTTGATGTAGGCGATTTCGTAACTCATATTGTCATCATAAGAGGCAATAGCACAGAATCTGATCCAATCATCATCAAAAAGGGCGGACAGGATATCTAATCTTTCCTTTGCTGGGCATGGGTTCGAACGAAGTGAGATGCGAAGGTGGACTCTATAATCCACACCCCAAACTCAACATTTCATCCTAATTTTCTGATAACAACTACCCGCCCGAATACCCCAAAACCACCCCCCACCCCTGTTTTGTACTTCATGAAGTACATTTTGATTTTTGGCTGTATTAAGCACGGAATTGAGGTTTTTTGATGGCCAATCGATATTTTTTGGACTATTTTGGCATTGGTTTTGATAAGTACTCTTTCTAAAAATGGAGGATATTATGATGAACGTAGACATGAAACAGATCAGATTAGACAAACTGAACATCCCGGCTGAAAGCCTTCGTAAATTCAAGAATCCGGGTTCTGACGAGCTCTTGAAGAAATCGATCGATCAGCATGGGATCTTTGTTCCACTTATTGTTTCCTTGTTGGGGAAAGGTGAATATGCCGTGTGGGATGGCACCAGACGGCTGAGGATGCTACAAGAGTTGGGTAAGCCCGGATCATTCAGGATTGCCTCAATAATTATGCAGGGTGGTGATACAGAAGCACTCATCGCGCAGATCAATATCAACCAGATCAGGGAACGGCTTTCATTGTTGGCCGAGGCCAGCGCGCTCAAGCAGCTGGTAGAAGATCAGTTGCTCAGCCTGAGCGAAGCTGCCAGGAAACTCTTGAAATCCCGGTCCTGGGCAACGGATGTGATGAAGGTTTGGACACTTCCCAAACAGATCGTTGCTAATCTCCTCAAAGGCAGGTTAGGGTTATCACATACCAAGGTGATCGCCCGGTATATGGATAAACCGAAAATCATGAACCTGCTTTATAAGGAAGCGCTCAAAGGTAATATCGCTCATAACCGGCTTTCGTCGTTGGGTATAATTGCGGAGAAGAACGGCGTGTTGAAGGCAGGCAAATTAAAACCGAGGAGAATAAAAATCAGTAAGAAGTCATGGCTCAGAGTCGAACCACTGAACGAAGGGGTTCGGGTGGAGCTGCACTTGCATGAAGAAGACTCCACCACGGCTGCCGTTACTAAAATAACGGAGTTTTTAAACAACGTCAGGTGATCGGGATTGTTCCAATCAAACAACTCACAAATTCACGGATGAAGATGCGGTGGCCCG
>JACZTA010000272.1 GCA_022573915.1 Bacteroidota bacterium
AGAGGGTTTATCCAGTTTATGACATCTGGAGCAATTACTACGAAACAATTTGGCACCATCTACATCAGCAAAAACAGCATTGGAGATAAAAAAAAAGGAAAGAAAACAGAGGGTTATTAACAGCAAGCGTGCTGCCGGCATTGGTGGGTTCATGGTCGAAGTTTTCTCATAGTGCAATTTTCAACGGCAAATATAAAGTATTGTTGCCTTATAAAGAATAGCAATTCTAAAAAAAATACTATTTGGAGTTATTCTCAGTTACGCCTGATTTTAGGAGCGATATATGGGTAAATTAACAATATGTTATTAAGCGAATTTTGAGTAAAAATTGGGCGGTTATACTGTTATGTCTGCGGTCTTCTGTCTTCAGTCTTCGGTTAGTCGGATGATAATTTAGTTTCGTGTTTAAAGTTCAATGTTGAGTCCCCTCCGAAAAGTGTAAGAATAGATCATGCCACAAAAACACGAAAACACAAAATTTCACAAATGATTGATATTTAATTATTTATATTTTCTGTTCTTTTGTGATCTAGTGCTTTTGTGGCCAAAAATGACTTTTAGGAGGGGACTCAATGTTCAAAGTCCTGACAAATGAAGTTGTGCGCTCTGTTGGGAAACATGGTTATGACATTGTCCGAATCATGATTTACGGATTTTTGTATTAAACCAACTCTCCCAAATCCATAGTTCCTTGACTACGGACGGTATCAAGCTATTTTGTCTTCGTAGTCAGGGGACTACGAAGATGCGGCGAAACGATGCCCATAAGGAATTACTATTCGGGTGTATTTTTTGAAAATATTCTATCTAGTAATTCTCCATCTTTATATTGCTCTGAATAGAGCAATTCTCCTCTTTTAGCACTTGCCATTATTATCTTCCCTTGATCATCAGAGTCATACAAAAGTCTATAGTATTTCCATTCACCAATTGGTTCGCCTTTTGTAAATTTTGCTTCCAGGTAGGTTCTGGCATTTACAAAGCCATTGGGCTTCATTTCAATCCATACATCTTCACGCATTTTATTAACCACCATTCCATGTTCCTCATCATTCACGAATAGACCGTTGCTATCATAATATCTGACAATCTTTCCATTGGGTTTGATTTGCCATTTCTCATAACGGAAGTATTTTCTGTATTCATCGCCGTTCCAAAAATATTTTATATGAATAATGGAATTATGGTCTAAATAAAATAGTTTTATCGACGCGGAATATCTATGATATGCGTTATAATAAACATATAGACCATCAATGATTTCGTTTTCTTTGTCAATCGTAACCATATCAATAATATCATAACCTATTGCACCGAAAAATCTGTAGCTTCTTTCTGCCTTGAAATTGTGCTTAGTAAATAATATTCTATAAGCATCTTTCGCATTGCAAGAGAAAATGTACTGCTTCGAAACATTCAGAGATAATGAATCATAGAATGCGTGACTAATTGCATTATCATAATAAGGGACAAATTCCTTTTCATTTCTAGATCCTTTGAATGTAACTTCCATTTCTCCGGGTGACGAATTGTTCGTATTATTAAGAAAGCTTAAATCCCGCACAACTTCTTCGAACTCACTATTAGTGCTTGTAGGCATCATAAGGGAGTCATATACCTGATATTGCCATCGATTGGGAAATGTAACTTCTATGATTCTCCTATTCCCAAATGACTTGCATTGTTGAGTCTGTATTTTGTGTGCTGAATTACTTAATTCAATAGTATCATTTTCATGTATTTTTATATGACTATTAGAATCGATTATTCCTTGTAGTTGGGCTGCATCTTGATCGTCACTAACAGTATCATCCGCACTACCACATGAAATGCATATAAAAACAATATTTGCTATGACATATATTAACTTCATTTACTTTTAAAAAAGAGTTTCAAAAAAGGTGATATCAAAACCATGTGAATGAAAATGAATAGCATGTTCTGAAAAAAATGAAGCAATGGCAATACCATATATAGGATATACTGTGCCATTAAAGCAACAAAAACCCTGCCTCCCAAATCCGTAGTCCCCTGACTACGGACAGTATCAAGCTATTTTGTCTCTCCCAAATCCGTAGTCCCCCGACTACGGACGGTATCAAGCTATTTTGTCTTCGTAGTCAGGGGACTACGAAGATGCGGCACTCGTGTGAGATGTTACCAGTCCAGTCATTTGTAGTTCTACTTTCTAGCTTATAACTCACGCCCAGTTTTAATAGAATGGCCCTATTAACAATGTCATGATAAACTTTTGTAAAGTCCGGTTGATGTTGAATTTCGAAGGAATAAGAGTACTTTACTCGTTGATATTTAATGCCTCCTCCATAGCTTAATCCGAATATTAATGCGCTAATTTTCTCATTATAGCCATGAAGATAAACCCAGTCATCAGCGAATTCATTCATTAGTTGAAAATCCAGGCGAGGACCTATATTAATATAAGGTAAAAAATTATACATCTCTTTACGATAGCTAATTTGAGGAAAAAGAGAAACGTACAAAAATTTAGATTCATGAACGGCAGAAATGCAACATTGACCTAATTGATCTCTAATGCTATATGTAATAAGAGCTCCTTTTTGAACCAATTCAAGATTAAGGCTCATGTTAATTCTTTTTGTGACTATCCATTCACTACTCAAGTTTACCAAATAGCCGATTCTCGCAACATCAGCCTGGTGTACTACTTCTCCATTTTTATCCGCGGTTATTCCCCACCAAGGCATTGCCGGAGGTCCGCCAAATAACGTTTGATCTGCAATGGCGATGCCAGTTTGAATCCTAAAGCTATTGGGTATTTGACTATATAGCTCTCCAATACTTAAGAAAATAATCAATACGGTAACTACCGGTGGTATTTTCATACTGAGTCAGCTTTTCAAACTAAACGCATTAAAGTAAATATTCTATAAACGTTTGTTCTGAATTTCAAGTATAAACTACCCTCCCCCCCTGTTTTGTACTTCATGAAGTACATTTTTATTTTTGGCAAAATTAAGTACGAATTTTAAGTTTTTTGACAACCGATCGATATTTTTTGTACTGTTTTAAGGGTGGTTTGGATATGTAGAAAGTCTAGTCTAATGTAGAAATTGACTGGAATGCAAATCTAAAAGTCGCCGGGAAGCTGCTTCAAACCTCACAGTTTATTTCAGGCTAGTGTATATAGACCTTTCTGGTAATTATACTCGATGGGGTTTCTAATTTTACTATATAGTTTCCTGGTTCAGCATCAGGCAGGTTTATTTTATTGGTAATACCTGAAAGAGGAGAGTGAAAAATTTCCCTGCCGACCATATCAAAGACCCGGATTTCTGTATTACGATCCAAGTGGGCGATGTCATTCAGATAGATCGTTTTTTCAAAGCTGTAAGCAATCAAGGGATCGATCGATTTTTCCTGATCAATTCCCGATGGAGTTCCTTTGTCACCGGCAATAATTGGGATATCCGGTTCATCATCATATGCATAATCCTTGACTGTAAAACCATTTCCCTGGTTCTTTACATCCAACCTTACCCATCCATAATATGTCTTGCCGCTTACCTCCAGCCTCAATCCTAAATATTTGTCTTTCACTCCAAACCAATTCCCGGATGAACTTGCTCCGTATCCATAATTAGAATACTGGGCAAGGATACTAAAGTAGGGACCCCCTTGCCAGTTTAATGCAGTACCGATCACGTCATTGGAGTTCAAAGGGATCGGAAACTGGTAATAGGTGGACGTTGCGCTTCCATGGACTGCGTTGTTATTGAATCGGTTTATATACACCCCGTATCTTGTATAGCTACCTCCATAATAAGTTGCCCCTATGGAATTGATCTGCAACAGAAAGAAATCATTGGTACCATCATTATTAAGATCAAGATAAAATCCATCCAAGTGATTTGTAATGATCTTATCCGGATCCAAATCAGTATAACGTACAGTAGCATGTGAAACGGCCACCAAGCCAATAATTGAACCAGCGGTTATGGAATAGGCTTTCAGTTGTTGCTTGAGCACCAGGTTTGAAATCGAAATGACTTTTTTCATTATATTTCGTTTTTTAGATTATAAACATATCATATTCTTCGCTTGTGCCACGTTCATGCCAGTAAGCAGGATATAATTCGCTGACACCGCATTTCTAATCGCTTATTGAATAATCATTTTGTTATTGAATACAAAATCTTCCGTAATGACTTGCAGATGATAAATGCCCTTTGCCAGCGCAGTGAGATCAATCTGTTTCATGGAAGTTGATTCGCCGGCATCTATAACTTCAATATATACAAGCTGTCCGCTGAGGTTGAGTATTCTTAAGGTTATATTTTTTTTATAATTTATAGTTATATGATAAATCCTTTTTACTAAACTAAAAAGGATTGGAAATTTGTTTTTTATCTTGCTTCTTATATTCATCTCTGTGCTTTTTTAATTAAATACAAAGGGAAAATAGCATTTAATAAAAATCTAAGAGCTATTTCTCTTTTATAAAATAGTATTCCTACAAACTGTGCTGTTAAACTTGCAAAAGCTGTATCAATATCCGCACCAATAACTCCTTGCTTGGAGATAT
>JACZTA010000273.1 GCA_022573915.1 Bacteroidota bacterium
GCCTGGGGGGGGGAGATATATGTTCCTAAGATACCTTCATTTAAAATAACAGATTTGGCAGAAGCCATAGCTCCTGGAGCGGAGCAAAAGATCATTGGTATCAGGCCAGGTGAGAAGATTCATGAAGTGATGATCACCGAAAATGATTCTCTCAATACCATTGAGTTTGATAAATACTACGTACTTATGCCACCGTCGCATTTTTGGGATGACAAAGAAATGATCAAGGAATTCAATGGCAAGCCGGTTGAGATAGGTTTCAAATATGATTCCCTGACTAATACCAGTTGGCTGAGTGTTGAAGAACTTCGCACTGCTATTAAAGAGAATGTAGATTCTAGTTTCTCTGTCTGATATTCACAAATTCACCCATTTCCATTATATGAACCTTGCATTAGGAACAGCGCAGTTAAGATCAAATTATGGCGTTTCGAGTACCAATAAGAAAGCAGGTGATGATGAGGTTAGGAAAATCTTAGACACGGCCCTTGCGTCTGGTATTAAGTTCATTGATACCGCCGTTCTGTTCGATGACGTAGAGGAAACTTTGGGTAGAGTAATGCGTCCCGACAACCCTTTTAAGATAATCTCTAAGACGATTCATTTTAAAAATGGTATCATAACGAAGGAGGATCCTCAAACACTGTTAAGGGACACGAATGTATCACTATCAAAGTTGAAACGGGATTCTATTCATACATTGTTAATACACGATGCCAACGACCTTTTGAAAGAAAATGGAAACCTGTTGTATGATGCTCTGCTGGAATTAAAAAGTTCAGGCAAAGTTGAGAACATAGGTGTATCCGCATACGATAAGGGTCAGATCGAATTGTTAATGGAGAAATATGATTTGGATATAATTCAATTACCGGTCAATGTGCTGGATCAACGGTTATTGGTAAATGGTTTTCTTGCCAGAATTAAGGAAAAAGGAATTAGCATATTTGCACGATCAGTTTTTCTGCAAGGTTTATTATTAATGGATCTTGATGAAATACCGGTCTATTTTGAAGATCTTAAGGGAGATATTCGAACGTACTTTCAGGAGCTTGAAGATAAAAGCGTTACGAAATTAGCAGGCGCTATTTCATTTGCAAGATCCATTGCCGAAATCGATCAAATTGTACTGGGTATTAACGATCACGAAGAGCTCTTGGAATGTATAAACTCATTTAAATCAGAAGTTGACCTGGACTATAGTCGCTTCGCAAGTCATCAGTATAAACTATTGGATCCTCGACAATGGAAGCTACCTCAAAAGAATTGAACTTAGGGATCTTGGGGCTGTCAGAAGGAAACGGGCATCCTTATTCATGGCCAGCGATCATCAACGGTTATGATAAAAAGGCCATGGAGAATTGTCCTTTCCCGGCCATACCTGAATACCTGTCTGCACAAAAATTCCCGGGTGATCAGATTGATGGAGTAACCGTCTCACATATTTGGACGCAAGACAAATCTATCAGTAAACATATAGCAAAGTCCACTCATATAAGAAACATAGTAGATAATTACGAAGACATGATAGAGGCAGTTGATGGAGTTCTGCTGGCTCGCGATGATGCGGAGAACCATTTGGAAATGACTCGTCCATTCCTCAAGGCAGGCTTGCCGGTATACATAGATAAACCGATTGCAAACTCTGTTGCTGAACTGAAAAAGATATTTGAACTTGAACAATACCCGGGACAGATATTTACTTGCTCTGCATTGCGGTATGCTAATGAACTGAAGTTGTCCCAACAAGATCAGATATTCATAGGAAAAATAGATTTTGTAGATGCATCCATATACAACTCATGGGAGAAATACGCCATACATATTGTTGAGCCGGTACTTAATATCATTCCTGGCAGTTCTGAAATGATTGATAGCAAAGTGTTGAATAATCACGAGTCCAAAACAGTCAGCATTAATTGGAAAAACAACTTGAGAACAGATTTTACAACCTTGGGCCCGGAGGGAAGCCCACCAGTTATTCGTATTTTTGGAAAAAATGACGTAAAAGAGTTCTTTTTTACTGATACTTTTAATGCCTTCAAGCGTGCCTTAAATGCGTTCATCGAATCAATAATTAATAAGTCACAACCTATTTCAAAGGAGTCAGTCATGAATGTGGTTCGTATCCTGGAGATTGGTAATAGCAAATGAGTAAACAAAAGACCATATTAATTACCGGTGCCACCGGGTTCTTGGGACAAATGCTGGTAGAAAACATATTGAAGCTAGGCCATGCGATTATATTTACCTCGAACACGAAGGTGAATTATAATAAACTACTTCGTAAGCATAACATAGAAAGTCACGACGGTAGACTCTCGGGTTTATTAATCGATTTGGAAGCAGACGATGCCGTTGCAAAGCTTCTCAAATATTTAACAAGGCTAAGCATCATGCCGGATATATTGATCAACAACGCGAGAAATCGTGAATATACCAAGCATAAAAGAGGAGGAATTTCTATTCGAAAGGATCTCGTCGGTGAATATATCCTGGATGTAGTAGTTCCTTACGAACTTTCGATTGGATTGAAAAATCAAAAGCGCAGCAGACTTAAAAATATCATAAACGTTGCCTCGATATACGGCGTGATTCCGCCTAACCCTAAACTTTATAAGAGAAATGAAACAGGTACGCCGGTTCAATATGGGATAGCGAAGGCAGCACTTATTCATTTAACAAAAGAACTAGCGGTGAGGTTTGCAAATCGGAAAATAAAGGTAAACGCTATATCACCGGGAGGCATTCAAGGCTCAGCATCTAAAGAATTTGAAAAGAGATATGGTCAATATAATCTGGTAGGCAGAATGATAAAACAAAACGAAGTGGTAGGTGTAATAGAGTTCTTGATTTCTGATAAATCAGATGGATTGACCGGGCAGAATATTATCGTTGATGGAGGATGGTCGGTATGGTGAGGAGAGTTGCGATAATTCCTGCGCGTGGAGGGTCTAAGCGAATTCCAAAGAAAAATATAATGGAATTTAAAGGCAAGCCGATGATCGCCTGGACAATAAGCGCTGCCCGGGATTCTAAAATGTATGAGCGAATTATTGTCAGCACAGATGATGAAGAGATTGCTGAGGTCTCGAAGAAATATGGTGCGGAGATCCCTTTTTTAAGAGAAGAACATGTTGATGATCATTCGACAGTTAGCCAGGCCGTTGCCTGGACGTTGAAACGAATGAAAGAGATAGATAATATTGCCTATGATAACGTAACCTCACTGATGCCTAATTGTCCAATGCGCGATAGTGCCGGCATTATTGATTCGTTGAAAAATTTCGAATCCAAGGATCTCACTTTTCAGATAAGTTGTTTTGAGTACGGATGGATGAACCCTTGGTGGGCATTTAAGATCAGTCCGAAAGGAGATCCGGAAGCGATTTTTAAAGACGTAAAAAATGTTCGTTCGCAGGATTTGGATAAATTGTATTGTCCAACAGGCGCAATATGGATCGCAAAAGCAGAGGCTCTTGAAAAATCAGAGGACTTCTATGGAGAAGGATTTGAGCTCTTTCCAATATCGTGGAAGGATGCAGTTGACATTGATAACTACGAGGATCTTGAAATAGCCAGGGCGCTATATGAACAGAAGGATAGGAATTAGAAAAATATAAGAATGCCATTTCTGAACGTATTGAAATTAAATGCCTCAAAAACTAACATTCAGGCCTGTTGAAGAAGATGATTGTGAGCTAATCTTTAACTGGGCGAATGACCCTTTTACGCGGGAGAATAGCTTTAATACTGAGTCTATTAACTGGGATGAGCATATTATATGGTTTGCGAATAAACTGCGCACTGATAATTGTTTGTTTTACATCTTTTTTTACAATGAAAAGGCAGTCGGGCAGGTACGGATTGATATTAGCAATGATGAAGGAGTGATAAATTTTAGCGTAGACAGGCAGTTTCGCCGACATGGATACGGAACGACGATGTTAGAGATACTACCTGATATTGTCGAAGGAGTTAGACCTGGTACCAGGCTAACTGGCACTGTGAAGGCGGATAATCAAGCTTCAATTAAAGCATTTGAACGAGCCGGTTACAAGATTTTACGAACTACAAAGGAAAATGAATCTAAAACTATAACTTTTCAATACAGCATATGATTGCGAATGTACGAATAGGAGCAACTGAAATAGGAGCTCTTAATGCACCATTAATTGTAGCCGAAATGTCGGGAAATCACAATCAATCGCTCCAAAAAGCGCTTGAACTAGTTGATGAAGCTGCCAATGCCGGTGCACACGCGATCAAACTACAGACCTACACCGCTGACTCAATGACCTTAGACAGATCAGAAGGATTATTTTACATAGATGATGAAAACTCCCTCTGGTATGGCAAAACATTGTACGAATTGTATCAGCAGGCTTCCACACCCTGGGAATGGCACGAGGCGATATTTGCCCGGGCAAAGGAGAAGAACATAGAAATATTCAGCTCACCATTTAGCGATGAGGCAGTGGAATTCCTGGAAAAACTCGGAGCACCTGCATATAAAATTGCCTCTTTTGAAAATAACCACTGGACATTACTAATAAGAGT
>JACZTA010000274.1 GCA_022573915.1 Bacteroidota bacterium
CTTTTTCTGCATTAGTCTGTGCCATTTCCAGGTATATGGAAGCCGAATTTCCGTTGGTGATCCAGTTTTTGGTACCATTGAGCAGGTAATGATCGCCTTTATCTACTGCGGTGGTTCTTTGGGAGGTGGCATCTGATCCGGCTTCTGGCTCTGAAAGGCAAAAAGCCCCGATAATTTCACCGGTTGAAAGTCTTGTAAGGTATTTTTTCTTTTGCTCATCGTTTCCTGCTTGCATGATGTGGCCGGCACATAATGAGTTATGAGCCGCGACTGATAATCCCAGTGAACCATCGATTTTTGAGATCTCACTTATCGCTGTTACGTATTCCATGTATCCCATATTCGAGCCGCCCAACTCGGTAGGAATGAGCACTCCCATCAACCCCAATTTCCCCAATTTGGTAAATAGTTCCCGGGGAAATTCCTGTTTTTCATCCCACTCCATCATATTTGGAGTTACATGTTTGGCTCCAAAACTCTTGATCATGTCAGCGATCATCTGCTGGTTTTCTGTAGTCGTAAAATCCATTTTAATTCTTATTGATTATAATTTGATAATGAGATGATGGGTGAATTGAGAGCAGCTAATTTTTTTAATCCGTTTAAATATTCCAAGGTAACTATAAAAGCAAATGCAGAGACCTTTGCCCCGGCCATTTTTGTCAGTTTAGCCGCTGCCAATGCCGTACCTCCGGTTGCCAGTAGATCATCGTGGATCAAAATGTTATCTCCCTCTTTGATCATACCCTTATGGATCTCCACGGTTGCTGTACCATATTCCAGGTCATAATTAACAGACAATGTTTTACCCGGTAGTTTACCTTTTTTCCTGACAGGTACAAATGGAAGTTTCATTTTATTTGCAAGCAACATTCCAAAAAAGAATCCCCTGCTTTCTACGGCCAATACAGCATCAATTTTTTCATTCAGGCGATGGATCATTTCATCTACTATGTCATTACATAGTTGCTGATCCTTGAGGATTGGCATGATGTCTTTAAATATTATCCCTTGTTTTGGAAAATCCGGTACATCCCGTATCGCCGCTTTAATCCTTTCTTCGATCATTCAATTTCTATATATGGTATGAACCGCCGGTAATCTTCATTTGAAATAATTGTCAATTCTTTAATGTCCTCTTTCGTCTTAAATGGGCCTGCTTTCGACCTGTATTTAACCAAACCCCCGGCAATGGGAGCGCTAATATATGGATGTTTTTTCATTTGCTCAAAGGTCGCGGTGTTCAAGGAAATGCGCGATATGGAACTGTCAACTATTGTGATATTTTTTTCAAAATTTGCATAGCGTATGGAGTCTATTCCATATACCTCCAGGAGTTGGGTGACCTCTACAAATCCACCTAATAAATCACGGTACTTTATTATGCGGGAGGATAGTATCTCACCAATTCCGTAGAGTTGGGTTAGCTCGGAGGCGGTGGAGGAGTTAATGCAGATGGGTCCACCTTCTCCGCCAGCTGGCGGATTCGGGTGGGTAAAAGTGTGAGTGTAGGGTTGGGCTTGAGTTTGAGTTTGAGTTTGGAGAAGAGGAATCGTGATATAGGGTGCCAACTTTATATAATCTGATTCTTGCAATCCATAGATCTTCTTGAGATCCTCTTTTTTATAGAACCTCCCTCCCTTGCTTAAATAGTTCAATATAATTTTCGCGATGCCGGGCTTTATTCCGAAAGCGATCCATTCATCCCTGGTCAGGTGGTTGGGGTCAAATTGGTATAATGTTGCTGGTTTAGTTGTGTCTTCTTCCACATGGTTGAATGGCTGGATGGTTGCATGGCTGTCCATTGTATCTGCATTAGTGGTGGCTATAAATGCCTGTACTTCTTCGTCGAGAGTTGTGAAATCAAAGGGTTCAGATTTATGAAACCGAACCATGATAGACGGTGTGATAGCAACAGCAAACAGCACCAGCAACAGTATGAGGACGCCATTTCGCTCACTGCTAGAGAACGTAAAGTACTCCTTAAAAAATTCACGCATGTTGAGTATTGGTTAATACTCAGAAGGCTTTTACTCCTATATGTTGATTATTCCAAACTGCGTTAGCAGCATTACGCCTACCACAATTGGAACAACAAACTTTATAAAAAATACCCAGACCTGGGCCATTGAAATCCCTAGTGCGATGGGCTTACTAAATGAGGAACCCTCATTGATCTCGGCTACGAGCCTATCAGTTTTAAATGCCCATCCGGTGAACAAGCTCAACGACAAAGAGATGATGATCACTGAAAATGTCCCGAAGACCGTATCCATCATGCCCAGGAAATTATATTCTGTTCCGAATATTTTAAATGCCGACAAACCGTCTACAGCTCCAAAAGACAATGCAGATGGAATACCCAAGAGAAATGCAAATCCACCAATGACCCAGGCTGACTTCTTTCGATTCCATTTCTTTTCATCAATCATGTAAGAAACAGGTACTTCCAACATGGAAATTGAAGACGTTAACGCAGCAATCACCAGTAGTATAAAAAAGATTGCTCCGAACATTGCACCACCCGGCATTTGGTCAAATATTTGAGGTAGAACATTGAACACTAATGTAGTCCCACCTGTCAATACTCCTTCTATTTCCGCAGGGGCAGTTAGAGCAAAAATCGCAGGGAAGATCATTAAGCCACCTAATAACGCTACCAGAGTATCTGTAAACGCGACCCAAACTCCTGCGCTTACAATATTATGCGATTTATCCATATAAGACCCATAGGTTATCATCAATCCCCACCCCACACTCAGCGAGAAGAATGCTTGTCCAAGGGCCATAATAACGACCTTCCCATTTATCTTGCTGAAATCCGGATTTAGATAATAATCGACACCAGCCATAGCGCCCGGCAAACTCAAACTCTTTATGGCTACCGCTACCACTATTAGAAGCAGCAACGGCATTAATATTTTTGAGGCTTTTTCTATACCCTTCGAAACACCTCCTTGTACAATCCAGATGGTCATCAAAATAAAGATGCCCAGCAGAGGAAGAATATATTTTGGTGTTTCTTGTATGGTTTCAAATGTAATCGACGATCCCGAAATGTTCGTGTATAAAAAACCAATTGCCCAGCCTGCTATTACGCTATAATAGCTCAGAACGAAGAAACACACCGCTATACATAATATAGGACCTACCAGCCAGATGCTGTTTGGAATGGTGGATTGTATCGCTCCAATTGGATTTCTTTTTGTATGCCTGCCAAGCGCAACTTCATTGAGTAAAAGAGGAATACCGATCAACAGAACGCAAAGTAGATAGACGAATACAAATGCACCACCCCCGTTCTCACCCGTCAGGTATGGAAAACGCCAAATATTTCCCAGTCCGACCGCTGAACCAGCCGCTGCCAGAATAAATCCAAGTTTTGATCCCCATTTTTCTCGGGGCTTTCCACTTACATCCAAATAATATTCAATTTAAGTTGTTAAAGTGGTTTATAATGAAGCGAAACATATTGGAAGGGGCTAAAATAGAAAATTTTAGCTATTTGAGGCAATAGCAAACTATCAAGTGGGATAAAAGATTGTGCTTTCTAATTTTACACGTCACTCTATGCTACAATTTATACCAAATGAAAAGGTTATATTGTATTTATAAAGTGTTCGAGTTTATAACGATCTAACCTACGATGTATTAGTAAATGCCATTAATAAATGTCACTATCTAAAACCTCAAAGTGCTTATTCTTCACCCTGGCCCTTGTACATGTGGTGCTTTGCCTTAAATCGCAAACTTTAGATTGGGTTAAGTCAATAGGGGCAGGAGGTTCTGACCTATCCACCTCCATTGCCCTGGATCGTTCAGGTAATCTTTATACCACTGGATCGTTTCGGGATACCGTAGACTTCGATCCGGGTCCTGGCGTCAGCAACCATTTTACCGATGGAAGTGGAAATATCTTTATCCTCAAAATGGATACAACCGGAAATTTTGTCTGGGCGGGGTCCATGGGCGGAACAACTAATGATATTGGACGAGGCATAGCGGCAGACAATGACAATAACGTTATCATAATTGGCCAGTTTGCAAGTACGGTAGATTTTGATCCCGGACCCGGTACTTACAACCTCACTCCAGTAGGAAATACCGATATATTTGTGCTTAAGCTGGATTCGAACGAAAATTTTGTCTGGGCCCATTCCTTTGGAACCATTGGTGGCAATACCGGTTGGTCTGTTACAGTGGACTCAATAAACCACATTTACATTACCGGACAGTTTTATAGCACGGTTGATTTTGATCCCGGAGCGGGAGTTGCAAATTTGAGCAGCAATGGTTCAACTGATGTTTTTATTCTTAAACTGGATAGCGCCGGAAATTATATTTGGGCAAGATCCTTTGGGGGCACTGGCTACGATGATGGATTTGGAATTACGGTAGATCCGGGCGGTAATATTTATACTACCGGTCGATTTAACGGAACTGTAGATTTTGATCCCGGGCCCGGAACACTTAACCTCACAGCAGCGGGAGGAAATGACGTGTTTGTTCATAAACTGGATAGTAGCGGAGCTTTTATTTGGGCACGTGCTG
>JACZTA010000045.1 GCA_022573915.1 Bacteroidota bacterium
AGATGGAAGATTGAAGGATTCATCGGCAACTGACCGGAATTCCTGATTTCAAAATGCAGAGGAGGGCCGGTTGTACCGCCCGTATTACCTGTAAATCCGATCGTATCGCCTTGCTTGAATACGAATTGCGCAGAGCCGGGAAAACGTTCAATAGAAAAGGAAGATGTTTTGTATTGTTCCTTTAAAATATACTGGTGAATTTCATGTGAAAATCTGCTCAGGTGTGCATATACAGATGTATAACCATTTGGGTGAGCCAGGTATAATACTTTTCCAAAACCATAGGAAGATACCTTTATCCGGGCCACATATCCATCTCCAATGGCGATCACAGGAAAACCTGTTCGTTCCTGCGTTCGCAAATCGATGCCTGAATGAAAGTGGTTACCTCGTAATTCTCCGAAAGATCCTGAAAGCTGCATTGGAATTGTCAGCGGAGAAATGAAATTTTGCTCTTTAACTTTTGAAGGATTACCCTTAAAGATAGTGAGAGATAAAAAGAGAATGGCCAGAATCAACAACAATTTGAAAGCAAGAAAGAGGTGGTATGTTCTCTTTTTTAATCGACCCATATTTAAAAATTGGGTTTAAGCGGTTTTCTCTTGTAAAATGATTTAATACGCGATACTACTTGATCAGGAGAATTGACTAATTGTAACATATTAAGGTCTTTCTGATCAACATTATGATGCTTTAGTAACGTCGACTTTATCCAATCCAGCATTCCCTTCCAATAATCTTCACCCAAGAGTATAACCGGACGGGAAGTTATTTTTTTTGTTTGGATAAGTGTCACAGCCTCAAACAATTCATCCAGCGTACCAAAACCACCCGGCAGATAAACAAATGCTTGTGCATACTTGACAAACATCACCTTCCTTACAAAGAAATAATTGAAGTTAAGCAGTTTGTCCGGGTCGATATATGGATTAGCTGTTTGTTCCATAGGTATATCAATATTCAAGCCAACTGATTTTCCATGGACCTCTATCGCCCCTTTATTAGCCGCTTCCATGATTCCCGGCCCACCACCTGTAATGATTCCATACCCTTCAGCCACCATCTTCTTCGCAAGGTCTTCCGACAATTTGTAATATGGATTATTTGGTTTTGATCTTGCAGAACCAAAGATTGAAATGCAGGGTCCGATTTTATTCAATTTCTCAAAACCCTCAACGAACTCAGAAACTATTCTGAAGATCTGCCATGAAGATTCGGCTTTTATTGCTGCCCAACTTCTTTTTTTAGGATGAGTCCTTCTTTTCTTAGGTATAGCCATGTAACGTCATTTTAATTGTGCGCAAATTTATTCTTAATTATTTTATTGTCAAGATGAATTGTTAACATCAATCTCTGTAATGATTTATACGATGTATTTAATATTTTGATAGTCTAAGACATGAATAATGATTAAATTTAACATGTAAATAAATCGAAATCATGAGAAAGTTACTAAACGTAATTATTATGTATTTGGCATTAAGCGGGCATACCTTTGGCCAGACCTACCTGCCCCTTACAGATAATATGGCGATCGCAAGCAATTCCACGATCAAGATCATCAGTGGTAATTATTCCTTCGCCGACAGCGCTGCGGATGGCGTCATTCAGATCTTGAATAAGCAGAATATCGTCATAGACGGTGATAGCGTGTATGTAGATGGTACAGATACGCTCGGTTATATGATCCTGATAGATAGCTCGTCAAATATCATACTCAAGAATTTCGAGGCGGTCAAGGGGTATTTTTATGCTGTATGTATTAGAAACTCTTCTAACATCACCATCAATAATAATGTTTTCTCTAATAATAAGGTTGACTCTATTGGTTGGATATGGATAAAGGACGGAGCTGCCCTGGCACATGGCGGAGGCGTTTTTATCGATAAAAGTTCGAGTATAAATTTATACGATAACACCATGCAATATCAGAATGACGGTATTGCTTTATATTATTGTGACAATATCACGATCTATGATAACAACCTGTCATGGAACACCGGTTTCGGTATAAGAATGTTTTACACCGATACTTGTTATGTTCATCATAATAATTGTTCTTATACCGAGAGGATCAACGATCCCAGTGACTGCGCTGCATTATTAATGTATGTTTCCAATAATAATATTATCGAGTATAATGACCTGACCTATTCAGGTGACGGGGTGTTCTTAACCAACTATCTGGATAATGCACCAAGCAATAATTATATCGCCTATAACGATTGCTCCTACTCTCCGCACAACGCCATTGAAGCTACGTTCGCCAATGGAAATATTTTCAAACATAATATCTGTAACTACAGTAATTACGGGTTTTGGCTTGGGTTCTCCTACAATACCTTAGTGGATAGTAACGAGATCTCACATAATTCCGGTTTGGATGCGGACGGAGGCGGCGGAATAGCTATTGAAAGAGGTTATAATAATGTATTTACGAATAACACGATTAAAAATAATAGTAACGGTATCAAGCTATTTGAGAGAAATCAAATACCACCTTACAACAATACCTCGCACGATTATTTAATTGAGAACAATATATTCTATGGCAACCGAAATGCTCTGAGAAGTGACGCGACACTTCGCTTAACAGCCACGAATAATACTTTTACAAATAATTGGAACGCTGTAGATATTTCCGGCACCAGTGGCCATGACAGTATCTACAATAATACGTTTAACAACACTGCGGCTTTTTATATTGAAAATTTATCGGACTCTGATATTTATGCAAAGAATAACACTTTTGCCGGTGATCAAAGTCTTATAGAATGTAAGATCTATGATAAGACTGATGATCCTTTGAAAGGAGAAGTTGATTGGTCACCTTACAATTCAAGTAGCGTCGGTTTCCAATTAAATCCGCCCGCTGACATGACCGAGAATCCATCCGTTTGGGATGCGTACTACTTCGTGGAGGATGCGACCCCCATTGTTATTACCTGGGATTCGGTAGATAAGATAACCGGCAACGAATCCTTGTTTATTAGTACGAAGGCCGGATTTGATGTCATCCTGCATTATTTCCCTGATAATAATGAGATAGCCATGTGGGATGTGGCAGATACCGGTAAGATCAGTTTTTGGATGAAAATCAAAATCACAGATCCAACAAATACTATTGGAGTCCAGGAAGCTTTTGTAAGGATTGGTAATAGTTGTGGCAGTTATTATCAATATTCAAATACTGCCCCAGTCAACGTTCTGAACCCTGCTATCAATAATTGGACGCTTTTTGAGATTCCGCTGCAAGGAGACGCCAACTGGGCGCGCACTATTGTTGGCAGCCCCAGTTTCAGTGCTATCAGTTATATTGAAGTGAATGTAGACGTTTGGCAATGGGGATATGACATGTGGATAGATAGCTTGAATATCTCCTACAATTACCAAAGCAGCATTTTGGATCCAATCGACCTTGATAAATATTTACTATTACAAAATATTCCAAACCCATTTTCAGATAAAACCTTGATTGGTTTTCATATCCCTGCCAAAGAATTTGTGAAGCTCAGGATCCTTGATAGTTCCGGGAGAGAGGTTACCACGCTCGTTTCAGAAGAACTAAGCGCGGGGTACCATGAGGTAGAATTTACGTCAACTCAACTCGCTTCAGGGGTGTACTATTACCAGTTGGAAACGAAGCATGTGAGACGGACGAAGGAACTGATCATACTTAAATAGTTATAGAACTTTGTCATCTCAGTATTCTAATTGAATTGAACATGCCCAATTAAGGTTGACCGTTTTTGATAAATTAGAATACTGTTGAAAACTCTTTCGAAGCAGAGGCTTCACGTGATAATTATTGTTAATTTTATACTTTCACAAACACCACCATATACCACTTAGATGGAGCCAAAACACGATTGGAGCTACAATGAATTTCTTGCTTTCTTGTTGATATATGCTGCTTCCGCTGATCTTAATATTACCGATGAGGAGGTTTAGCATGATCAAGCAGAAGATTCGTGATGTATTTGAGAACTGCCCGGATCACGAATGTATTGAAGTGATCACCTCCTTTAAAGAGAAATACTATCCAACTGAAGAGGATAAGAAAAAACTCAAAAAACAAATGCTCGACGTTTTCTGGGCAGATGGTGAATTCACCAAAATAGAAAAATATCAGTTGATGGCGATTGAGAAGCTTATGTAGCCAATACCGGTTTGAATTGCCGACAAAATTGTGTTTTTAATTACACGTCTGACCTAACTGTACTCAACAAATCCGTAACCTGCTTTTCATTCATTTCCGCCAGAAAACATTTGCAAACAGCACTTTAATCTATTAGCAATTGCCTATATTTGATACATATCATTGAAAATATGAAAACCAGAATAACTTCCTTTGTTTTAAGCGTATTGGGTATCGTATTAATACCTTTATCAGGAATAGGACAGCATACATTTTCTATCGTTGCCGTGGACACGGCTACCGGACAAGTGGGAAGCGCCGGCGCCTCATGCATCAACAACTCTATTATCATCAGTGATTTACATCCCGGTGTTGGAGCAATTCACACTCAGGCGGCGTGGAATAGTTTTAATCAGGTTTATGCGAGCTCCCTAATGGACCAGGGTTTGGATCCCCAGACTATTATTGATTCGTTGGTCTTCTATGACGCACTGGGAGACGCTACGGTCAGGCAGTATGGTGTGGTGGATTTTGACCCCTCCGGCGTTCCAAGAAATGCAGGATATACGGGTACCAGCAATTCAACATGGGCGAATCATATCAGTGGTTACAACTACTCCATTCAGGGAAATATCCTTGCAGGACAACAAATATTAGATTCGATCGAAGCGGGATTTCTGAACACAAACGGAACACTAGCAGAGAAGTTGATGGCAGCTTTGCAGGGTGCTAATGTTCCGGGAGCTGATACAAGGTGTTTGCCAAATAATACATCTTCTCTAAGCTCTTTCCTTAGGGTTGCTAATCCGAATGATTCAAACGATAATTTCTTCTTGCACGTAGATGTGAACAACACACCACCTGGTAAAGAACCACTTGTTTCTCTTCAGGATATTTTTAACTCATTAAGCGGTAATTGCAGTGTATTGGCCGCTACTTTTACTCAATCGGCTGATACAATTGATTTAGCCACATCTTCGGGCCAGGTGTTGTTTACTGATAACAGCACGTTTGCATCTTTAAGAAGCTGGGACATGGGAGACAACACTATGATAGAAAACGAACAGGTCTTCTTCCATACTTATGCCGGTGCAGGTGAGTATACCATAACATTGATCGTTCGGAATTATACATGCACCGATACTTTCACCTCTACGGTGGTGGTGATCAATAACTCTAATATTAATGAAGGTTCGGTGTTGGCTAATGATTTGGTAATGGTTTATCCCAACCCGGGTTCTGATTTCATTTACTTCATGTTCAGCGAATCGATTTTACGTACCAACCTCTGGATTGAAATATCCAATTCTTTAGGTCAAGTGATCAGGGTAGATGATATTCACGATAATCCAATGAGGATTAATAATCAAAGAATGCCGGCAGGTATTTATTTGTATAAAATAGGTAATGACGAAGATGTGATAGATTCAGGAAAATTTGTAATTCAATAGTTCTCATCAAAATCAAAAGCTATGATTAATCGTAACAGCCTCAGTATAGTTTTCAGTTGTCTTTTATTATTAATCCTGTTCTGTAGTTTACCTGCGGTTGCACAAACCTCTAAGGGAGAACTGGGAATAAAAGCAAAGCAAAAGATTAATACATCTACATCTAATTGGTTAACAACTGAATTCACTTCTTCTAACCATAAGGAATCCGGAGAATCCATTGATACTATACTGTGGGCCGACTTCGAAGCCGGTATGCCGGCAGGCTGGACTCAAACTACCTTGGCAACTGATGGCGGATGGCTTCCAGGCGATGCAGGAACCTTGTCAAGCCAATATTGGTCGATACCCACACATACCAACATTCTGGCCACAAATGATGACGGTTGTGATTGCGATAAAAGTGTAGATAACCTGATGACTCCTGTCCTGGACTTCTCGACTTACAGCTTTTTGTTCATGCGATTCGAAACCTATTATAGAGGACTCACCTATCAGGGTCGGACCGAAGAAGCGCATATCAGGGTGTCTACAGATGGTGGTGCAACCTGGGACACTATTTTTACACTACCCGGTTTCCTTCAGTGGGAGACATATATATTAGACCTGAGTTCGTATGCCGGGCAACCCAACGTGATCATATCATTTTTCTACTATGATGCATTGGAATGGCTTTATGGCTGGGCAATTGATGACCTGATCATTGGGGTTCCACCCAAATTTGAACCTGAATTAAATGTAGTGGGGTTGACCGATAATTATTCGATGATACCGCTGCCGCAAGCTACCAACTTTACATTTAAGGGGAAGATCAGAAATAATGGAAGTAATGTGATCCTCAATGTGACTGTTGATGTAAGCATAAACCCGGGTGGTTTCAGCGATCAAACAGTATTAACCAACGTTCCCGGTCTCTCAATTGTGTCTTTTAATACCACCACACCATATAAAGCTAGCTCAACAGGCGGTTACACCGCTACCGTCACAGTCTCTTCCGATAGTCTGGATTCAGATACAACCAATAATGAATTGAGCGTACAATTCAGTGTGAACGATTCAATCTACGCCTACGACAACGACGCAAATAATGGCGATTTGGGCGGAATGAATCCCGCTTTATCGGCTTTTAGAAACATTGTCTACGGCCAGGTTTTCACATTATACGAGGAAGACACCATCACATCCATCGCGTGTAAATTGGAAAATGGATTTGTGGGAGGAACTTACAGAGGGGCCCTGTATTTTACAGATGGAAATGGCATTCCGGTAAAGGAAATACCTAATACCGAGACGATGGAGTTGGAGATTGGCAATAGCTCACCCAAATGGCATACGGTCCGGTTTAAAAACGGGCCGATGATCTTACCAAAGGGTACTTATATGGTTGGATTCAAAGAACCAAAAGGCAATCAGGCCATGGGTATGCAATACACTTCTGATGATTTTGTTGCAGGGTCGTCTTTCATTCATGTTGATGGGTTTGGCTGGTCTACTTCGGAAGATTTTTGGAACGGAGATTTCATTTACCTGATAAGAGCGCACTTTGGCAATGCAGGCAAGGTTGGAACTTCAATAGAAGATCAAACAACTTTTGATATAGATCCTCTTATCAGCATCTATCCTAATCCTAGCAGTGGCAGCTTCACAATAGTAAGTGATGAGACTATTGAATTGGTAGAGATCTTCGATCTCACCGGTCAAACATTGTTCAAAAGGGAAAGTCAACCCAACGCAGGCCATTATGACTTAACCGGTATTGGAACAGGTTTGTATCTTGTCAGGATAGAAACGGAAAATCATACCTGTTTCAGGAAACTTGTCATCAACTAGTTTAGCTGACGAGGTATTATATCCAGCACTTTTAGTACGCCTTTCCTCAATATATTGAGTTCAATAGAATTTCCGATGGATTTCTCCTCCAATAATCTGTATAGATCATCGATATTAGACACAGTTTTATAATCGAACCCTACGATCACGTCTCCTAACTTTAACCCGGCATCCTGAGCCGGTCCTATTCGGTTGGATGGTCTGCATTGCAAAAGCGCGCTTTTTTATGTCAGATGTTAACACCTGACGCGGGAGAAGGACTTTTCTTGAGTCGGGTCTTAGCACCTGACTCACCTTAGGGATTTTCTTGTGTCAGGTGTTAACACCTGACACGGGAAACGGGAAGCAGGCGAGGGTACGAATACTAAATACAGGTTGGCTTTAACACCTCAAGAAACTAGATTAGCACATATGGGACTGCGAGGTCATTCATATCTTTCCGATTACAACTGTTTCTTTGTAACCACAACTTGCTATAAAAAGTTAAATCTCTTGAATATTTCAAATCACTTTAACATTTTATACGACAGTATCCTCTTCGTTTCGAAAAAATTTAAGAGTGATATTGTGGCATATGTATTTATGCATAACCATATTCATTTAGTGGTCTTTTTTCATGAAAAGATGAGTCTTTCAGAATATATGAGAGATCTTAAAAAATACACTGCATTTATGATAAGAAGATCCTTAACTTCCCTTAAAGAAGACGAGATTCTTAAGGCGATCCGATATGAAGATAGAACCCAGAAATTCAAAATCTGGCAAAGCAGATTCGATAATGTTCCTATTGAGAAAACCAAAGACATTGAAAATATTATTAACTACATTCATCAAAACCCTGTGAAAAGAGGGCTGGTTTCGGTTGCCGAAGATTACACGCACTCAAGCTCGAGGTATTACGAACTTAATGAACCGGATAAGTCCTTACCTCTTTTACACTATCAAGAAATATTTTAGGAATTGAGTGAGGTGTTTCTTGTGTCAGGTGCTAACACTTGGCACGGGAAGACTTTTAATTATTGATCAACTGGATTTTCTCATTCACCCGATCAATAAAACCATGCAAGTAAGTAGGTACATTGCTTTTCTTTTGGTCTAATAACCAAAATTCTCTGTCTCCGTTATAGTTATATTCTATGTATAACCCTCCCCAATCCCCCGCATCCGGCTGACCAATTATATTATCTGTTTCTTTCAGTAGTTCAACCGGAAAAAAATCAATCAAGTTTCTTACTTTGCGAAATATTGCCTTATCCAATGCCTGAAAATCCCCATCATAAAAGTCCGAAAAATCTGGATAATTGTCTTTACTATCTTCCAGCAGTCGGTTGCTTTCCAATTTGAAGATCTCAATACACCCTTCACCGCCGCATTCACCATAAAAGTGCCCGAAGATTAAATAATCTCCATCTGATAAATTTGCCTTTTTGCAAGAAGATGCCAGTGTTAATCCAATTAATAGTGGGAGAAATATTCTTATTGTATTCATGTTTCTGTATTTATAGCTGATAACGCATAATAGTCCAATTCATTTCGTTTAGGGCTAATAATCTGTCACTTTAATCCTACCACTCACTTGAACGGTCACCGCTCTACCTCTCTGGTATCCCGGCTTCCATTTAGGCATTGATTTGATGACTCTCACTGCTTCCTCGTCACAACTTTTACAAACTCCTTTTAATATTTTTATATTTGTTATACCACCATCAGGGAGCACAATAAAATTGAAGTAAATGCTGCCTTCTACACATTCTCCTGTATGCTTATAATTACTTTGAATGAATTCTACATATTTTTCGTCTCCTCCCGGAAATTCAGGCATGTCTTCAACCACAATAAAATGAGTCTCCAACCAATGCTCTTTGAGAATGTTATACAGTAGCTCATTAGACAATACCAACGACCTTGCTTTGAGTGCATTACTAATCGGTTTTCTATAATACATAGAATCCAACCATATCATCTCACTAACGGTTTCCGATCTTTTGGGAAAATATTCTTGCCATTTTGAATATACCAGATACAATGAATCCACGGCACGAATACTTGAAATACCAGTCTTATTACTCTCTTTGTACTGACTTTTAAATAATTGAATACCTACGATAAATATCATTTCCGTCGCTGCCTCGTCCTTTTCCCACCAGTCATTCCAGAGCTTACGGGCAGTCTCATAATCTCCCGTTAAAATAAAATTCTCGCTGTCGAGCATATTCTTTATGACCTGACTTTCAATACTTGGCTCAGATAAACTGCTTCGAAGATCAACCTGCGCAAATGCAGATTGAGCTAAGCCAGCAGTTAGTAAAGTCATGAGAACAAAGTAATATGGTGAAGAACGTAACATTAGTGCGCTATTAGTTTACCTCTAAAAATTATTGCGTCATCCTTCCTAATAGAATAAAAATACATATTAAATAGAATCAAACAACGAAAAATACCCTCCGTAAATAATTTTACCATTCGATTGGTAACCCACGGTCCAGATGGAGAAGTTCCCTCCATAACCCGGATCAAAGGAAGTATCAAGGGTGCCGGGTTGGGCATATACACCATTTATCAGGTACAGCATGCACAATGCATAACTCCATATAACTTTAAGATGATTCATATTTATGATTGTGAATGGCAAGCAAACTTCTTGCTTAAAGATATTAAATTTCAAGCTGTCAGACGCTCACCGGGGATTATAGCAAGATTAGATGGTGTAAGGTGCTAGCACCTGACGCGGAAGAATATAGCCGATCAGATTGTGTGATTAAAAATATATTAGAACATAAGGATATAGACCACAACTTTTTGATCATTTTCGCAATATCTCGAGGTCGCCAGCTTTTACGATCGCTCCAATTTTACTATTCACGCCTAGTTTGTCGTAAATATTTTGCACGTGGGTTTTAATGGTGTTCTCTGATACGAAAAGATCGTCAGCAATTTCCTTTTTCGTTTTTCCGTCGGATACTAAGAACAACACCTCTATTTCTCTGTCCGACATTGGATTCAATAAATACTTATTCAACTCGTGTCTGTTCATGGTAACCTTCACCTTTTCCATAGAATCTTCCATTTCCATCCTGATATTTGAGCGAAGGATTTCTATCTCCCTGAGATTTGCTGCTATTTGATGTTTCGAATGTTCCATCTGTGTAACCTTCCGCTGACGATAAATAAGAAAGGTTAGAGAAACTAGCACGAGAGAGAATACTGTTAAGTAGATCCAGCCGTTCTTTGTTTGAATTTCAATGTCTTTTTTTGAAAGTTCTGCTTCCTTGAGTGCCAGCTCTTTCTCCTTTTTTTCAGATTGATACTTGGCCTCCATTTCTGTTATCTGTTGTGAAGTCCTTTCATTATGTAACGAATCATTCCATCTGGAAAATTCTTGAAAATAATTGAACGCCTGTTCAAAATCCTTCTGGCCCGAATAGCTTTGGTATAGGATGTAATACGCATCCTGCATCAATCCCTTAGAGTTGATTTCCTGAGAAACCTCCAAACTTTTTCTAGCGTATTCAATCGCTTTTTCCCAAATATCCTGATCTAAATACGTGAATCCAAAACTAAGCAGGACGGCCGAAATCTCCCTTTTATTATCCAATTCATAGGATTTTTCCAGTACATTCTGAAAGGTGCTAATGGCATTTTCAAAATCAAATAACGCCAAATGTACTATTCCGATATTATTCAGAAATCGCACCATCCCCACAAGATCATTTTCAGCCTTAGCCATTTCATACGCTTGATAATAAAATCTATAGGCTATCTCTAATTCTACCTTCATTTCTTCAGGAATATTATCCTCATTATAATCCACAGATTCATCAACACCTACATGGGCCAGGTAATAATGTAAAGTTCCCAGGTTATTCAGCACTTTAAAAATGGCGTCGGTCTTATTTAACTTTTGTGCAATATCCAGAGCGCGTTGATAATATTGATCAGCCTGCCCGAACATGTCCTGGCGTTTCATGATAGACCCAATATTATTCAGGCAGGGTATCATGAGCAAACTATCGTTAAGATCTTCGGCAATTTTTAATGCTTGCTGTGAGTAGGACATCGCTTGCGCAAAATCACCCTGACTCTTATATACTATTCCGATCCAATTCATACTTTTTGAAATAGCATATTTGTTATTAATGGATTCGAAAACTTGAAGTGCCTGTTTCAATGCATCCAGTGCTAAGGGAAAATCTCCCTTTTTGGCATGATAAATCCCCATATTGAGATGGCCGTTTGCAATTCCAAGATCAGACTTAATCTTGAGGGCTAAAGCCAGCGCTTCCTTCGCATATTTCAATGCAGTTTCAGGTTCGTCAGAATGCAGCAAGTCAGCGATAGCATTCAGGATCCTTACTTTCGCTGAATCGGAATCTTTCGTTTCCAGTTCAATTCGAAGATTCTCGATAGACTGTGAATAACAGAGACTAAAACACAGAACCAGGATTAATGATGTGAAGAGGTTGAGGAACCGCATGACGGGATAAATATCCCATCAAATTAAGAAATATAAAATACCTAATAGGAAGTATGTAAATCTATTACCTCAGTAAATTATCGAATTATACTTCTTTAGATAAATCAATATACGGCCCGCCATTCTATTTAATCAATAACTTTCCAATTCTAGATTGGTGCAAATCATTTACTTTGATCAGATACAAACCTGCAGCTAATTGATCCACATTTACAACTGTGGTATATCCAAAAAACTCTTTTTGTTTGAGCAATCGTCCGAATAAATCGTATACCTCGATCGTTTTAGGATCAAAATATCCCGCACTATTCTGCATGCTGCCAATCTCTATATTAACTAATTCTGACGTTGGATTTGGATAAATAACTAATAATAACGGCTCAAATACAAGTTCATCTCCAATGGAGGTTGCAGGATGATGGTAAACAATCTCCTCTTTTTTGTAATTCTCCCAGTCATTATTTATCCATAGTTGCTGAATATATTCAATCATCCTCTTATCACTATCATATGTATACTCATTCTGTGAGACCTTGGTCCAAGTAAAACTCACTCCGAAATAGAAGATACTACTGAGAAGCAAATCGTATTGATCATACGCGTAGGTGGTTTTATTATCATACTCCCAAGCAGAATTGAGCCAGTCATAATTAACCTCTTCCAACCTATTGCCATTTGAATCATATGTATATTCTAACTTATAATTATCATCCCAGCTATTTCCATTCCAGTCTTGATGAATCTTCTGTTGTAAAAGTCCATTTGCATCAAAACTATACAGGTATTGACCGTTATTATACCAACTTGCACCATTCCATTTAGATACCTCCTTAGTTTCCAACACGTTCAAGGAGTCATAGTAGAAGGCTGTGTAGGTATCATTTAGCCAATTACCCGCAATCCATAAATATAGAATTCGGACTGCATCCCTATCATCAGCTAAATAAAGAAAATCCATTTTTTGATAGTTCTCCCAATTACCGGCTACCCAGGTCGCATAGGTATGAGAAGTCATTTTTCCGGTCATACTATATGTGAAAAAATCTTTTGTAAAATTTACCCACTGACCGCCTGCCCAAATTTGAAATATGTATAGGGTATCATTTCCCATTGCATCGTAACTATAGATGGTCTTGAAAGAATTTTCCCAACTACTGCCTACCCATCGCAAATCTGTTGAGTTACTAATCAGCTTACTTGCATTATATTGATATACTCTCTTCTTATCATTTACCCAACTACTTCCATTCCAATTTTCTTCAACCCAGTCAGTTAACATATCATCATTATCAAAATTATCGCCCACCCTGCGGTCGTATTCCCAGGTGGAACCCGGAACATCCCAAATATAATGGAATACAGTATCTGTGCCTGTTCCGCGTGTTGAACTGACCTGTTCGATCTCAACCAAATAGTTAATTAACTCCTTATAGCTGTCAGGAACGAAGGCTTGTTCACCAGAACCATTTTGATTGCTCTTCTGTGCATTAGTATTTGTGCTAAAAAACAAGACCAAAATGATCAAAATTGATGTTAATCTCATAATTTTAATTTTTAGGTATAATAATCTATAAAATACTTTTGCAATATCCCGCATTTGTTATTGTATTCCATCACCTTAAAGGGTGATTTTGATAAAATTAGAGAATGAAGTTAGATCATACAGACACGCCTTATCGAAGTCCAAAGCACACGTGCTCATTTATGCTTGACATAGACCTGAAATTTTTACAGACTGATTAATAGCAATTTAATATTTGCTACACAACTCATACAGCTTCTCAATTTCAATCTTATCAGTACTGAATTTACAAGCCACCTCACTGCTATCTGCAAAATATTTGCCGCTTACCCCTTCAACTTCTTCAGAAATAGCAAGCCAAACCGGCGTATCTGCACCTTTTTCAGGAGATTCACTACCACCGAAACCGAGATCATTGCTTAGTTTGGAATTTACCTCCCCGGGATGACAGGAATTGATCGTAGTAATATTTGGGTCTAACCGGTTCGCGGATGCAACAGTGAGCATTCGATTTGCTTGTTTGGATTGACGATATGCGGAGTGATTATCATAAGACCTGGTTTTAAATTCAGGGTCATTCAAATCAAGTCCACCGGCCCAATAACTAGCCACGTTCACAATCCTGGATGGCGCAGCATTACCGAGCTGTTCGTTTAATTCCTGCGCAAGCCAATAATATCCCAAAACATTTGTAGCAAACTGGAGTTCCACTCCCTCGTCCGTTTCCTTACGCTCCCGAGGACAGGTAGCGGCATTATTGACGAGAATATTTACCGGATAGTCTATTCTGCGGGCTAATGACTTTATCGATGATTTTAGAGAAAGATCTGCCACCTCATAGCTCACTTCGTCCGTTCCCCTACCCTTGCTTATGTCTTCCACCGTATTTTTCAGACTTGATTCATCCCTCCCAACGAGTACGATCCTGTACTCACCGGATTGGGCAATTCCGAGGGCAATTGCTTTACCAATGGCACCATAGGCGCCTGTTATAATTGCCGTTTTATTCAATGTTCAGGACTTCGATTTGGAATATCTACCTCCTGCGATATTCAAAATTGTCAAATTCAACCACCATAGCACCCGTATCGATCGATTGTAGAGCCACACCTACATGTCCGCCTGCAAAAAAATCGAACCGTAAGTCACCTACCTGGGCACCGTTAATATAAAATCGCAGGATAAGGTTTTCTGACAAAATTGCTAATCGATACGTTCCCTCAGGATTCTTGTCAAAAGAAGTGTAAGGAATATGGTTCTCAACTTTTTCACCGTCAAAATAACTCACAAAATATTGGTTATGCTCGTTAATTAGAAAAATGTAATTATGAACCAAAATTTTGCCGAATAAGAGTCCGGCAGACTTATTGGCAGAACCCGACTCAATAAATTTTACATCTGCTGCCACGTAAAAACCCGCTGACATTCCTTTTGGACTTTCCAGAAAAAACAGTCCTGGCTTTTGGTAGAGCATATCCCACCGCAGCTTGCCGTTTTTTATTTGGATATCAAAAGGATCTACATACTCGTTCTCATAATCCCCAACCACCCATTCTGTTTCTACGCTTTCAAAATCATCCATCATTATTTTGTCCCATTCTTCAGTGTACTTAAGTGGATCCAATATTGGCACCACAGCCTGTGGTTCCGGTTTTGGCTTGTAAGGATATTCATGATTAGGTTCCGTGGTTCCCACTTCAACATTATCTTCGTCTCCAAATATTTTTTCCCAGTTATTTGCCACTACCATCAATATCACTCCAACCACTCCCAGCGACGCTATGATTATTATGGTTTTGCTTTTCATACGTACATGATTATTTGTACAAAATTACTAAAATTCAATTTTCAACAACCTCAGAAAATTTGCATGCTGCGGTATCAAACCATATTCATTTTTCATAGACAAATTAAACAATGAGTATCAAGGCTTGAAAATAAATTATTTAATCTCAGCAGATCGTCACAGGAGGGAGCCGCAAACAGGAAGTTTGAGAACAGTTCCAATCATATCTTTCAGAGGTCACGCGTATGATAATGTGTATAATCCTTTACTATGGTTTGTAAAAATTCCTGTGGTGGCAGTTGAGTCTGGACCTTAAGCAGTTCCTTTATTTTATCAGATAAAATTGTAAATGATCGATGATGTGGTTCATTTCTTCTACTGTGCAGGATTTCTTTAATGATATTTATATCCTTATCTCTCAGGTTGAATGCCTGTGCAAATACTGGTTTATAGTCCTGTTCGAGTGGGGTAGATAAAGCATCCGAGAGGCTAATTCTTTTTTTGAGTTTGACCAAAGTAGTTCCGGCTGCCAGATCTCCTAACCTTTGTCCTTTATCACTAAAGAGTATGAATATCAACCCTATCCCAAAAATACTATCAATAGGGCGTAAAAGAAATCGAATAAAATAATTACCAAACGAAGCTTGTGTGCCATCCGTCTTCATTACTTTGATCTTTCGCCATCGTTTGCCAACACTTTGGCCATCCATCGTCAGTTCGCAGATCAAATGGTAAAATAATATCATTATTATAATGAGGAAATACATGATCGAAATAAACGAGTATGGAATCCCATTTCGAGCTAAAAAAGAACTGATAAAACCCAAAACCATAATGAGTCCGAACATCACCAGGGTGTCAATTAAAAAAGCAAGAAATCGATCACCAATATTTGAAACTTCGTAATCAATATCAATATTTTGACTGGTCTCAATCCTTACTTTATCCATTGTTGCAAATAAATCCTCATTTAGCTAAATAAGGAACAAACATATTAAAATCAAATTAAAAACGAAAAAATAAAACTTATATTAGTGTGCTTAAAATCTGAGAAATATGCGGGAAGTTGCCTTTCTTAAAAGGAATGAGAAAAAATGGAAAGATCTGGAGGATGGGTTGGAAAAACGCAACAAATTAACGCCGGATGAGCTTTCTGACCGGTATATTCAGTTAACTGATGACTATGCGTATTCAAAGACGTTTTATCCGGACAGTAAGGTAACTCAATATTTGAATCAATTACTTAGTTTAACGCATTCTCGTATCTACCGTAATAAAAAAGAAAACAGATCAAGAATAATCAAATTCTGGATCACTGAACTTCCCAACGTCATTTATGAACAAAGAAGATTTCTTCTTTACTCCTTCATCATATTTGGCCTCTCCGTTTTAATTGGCGCTTATTCTTCGAGTCAGGATAAAGACTATGTCCGTCTCATCCTGGGCGATCATTACGTCAATCGGACCATTGAAAATATCGAAAATGGAGAACCCATGGCAATTTATAAGGGAGGTGGTGAATTAAATATGTTTCTGGGAATTACATTTAACAACGTCAGGGTTTCTTTTATAGCATTTGCTTATGGCGTACTATTTTCTCTTGGCACAGTAATAATTCTGGTACTCAATGGGATCATGTTAGGCAGTTTTCAATACTTCTTTTATGAATACGGTTATTTGCTTGAATCTGTTCTTTCAATTTGGGTACACGGGACATTAGAGATCTCAGCAATTATCATTGCAGGGGGTGCAGGAATATTATTTGGAGCAAGTTTTATGTTTCCGGGTACCTATTCAAGAAAATATGCATTCCAAAAAGCGGCAAAAGATGGCATTAAAATAATATTTGGTTTGATTCCTATATTCATCATAGCAGGATTTCTGGAAGGATTTGTTACAAGACACGCCGACGTAGTACCATTCGTGGCCGCCTCAATTATATCTGTTTCTGTAATATTTATTCTATACTATTTCATTTATTACCCAATAAGTTTGAATAACAATCAACCTGATGGAACGAATAAACTTTAAACAACAGCGGGATTTTGGTGAGATCTTAGGCACCACATTTACCTTTGTGAGGAAAAATATATTACAACTTGCTAAGTTCACTTTAGTCTTTTCAGCTATACCATTGCTTGCCGGACAATTGTTGTTTGGACAAGCATTTTCTCATGTATTTTCTTCCGGTTTCTTTCTGGATCCTGGTTCTAATCCACTTGCAGATTCGATGGGGCAATTAATAATTGCCTATGTCCTTATGGTTGGCGGAATTTTAACTTATTATGTTACTGTAAATTCCTATATCGCTCTCTATGCTGCCGGAGTTGAAAATATTTCTATCAGCACCGTTGGCAAAGAAGTTTTACGAAAGCTTCCAAGATATTTTGGCGCGGCTATCATCACCACGGTGATGATCATGATAGCTGCACTTCTCTTCATCATTCCGGGCATATACATGTTTGTAGTAATGATTC
>JACZTA010000275.1 GCA_022573915.1 Bacteroidota bacterium
AACTAAAAATCATGACACACACGTATTCAATTACTAACATGCGTTGCACAGGATGTGTAGGCCATATTAAAGAACAGATAGAAAAGCACCCGGATGTTACTTTGGTTGATATCTCGCTTGAACAAAAGGAAGCTGCTATCAACATGAATAAACACATCCCGATAGCGGAGTTACAATTATTCCTGGATAAAGACACCGAATATTCCGGCAGATATTCTATCAGTAAGGCACAGGACAGCCAATAATGAAAATAGAACATACAATGATGGTTGACGATATTAAAAGCAGACTGGAGACTTTCAAGCCTCTGATTCTTATCTTCCTTTTCATCACGGTTGTGTCCGTAATCTCTTCAATAGAAGGTGGGCAAATGGACCCAATGATTTGGATGAACTACTTCATGGCAGGTTTTTTCATCACCTTTTCCTTCTTTAAGTTTTTGGATCTTACCGCCTTTACTCGTAGTTACTCAATGTATGATTTACTGGCAAAGAGAGTAAGGGCCTATGGTTTTGTTTATCCCTTTATCGAGTTGGCCTTGGGATTGGCCTATTTGTCCTCATTCGAGCCAAAGTTTACCGCTATCGCAACTATAGTTGTTATGGGATTCAGCAGTATCGGTGTTATCCAAACTGTTTTGAACAAGAGGAAAATCCAATGTGCATGCCTCGGCCCGGTATTCAATTTGCCCATGACTACTGTAACTATCATTGAAGACCTGTTAATGGTGGCTATGGCAGTTTTCATGTTATGGGCAATGTGAAAATGAAAATAAAAGAACGGTACACAACAAAAAATAAACGCCATTTCCTCCTGCGCTATCGCTTCGGCGGATAAAAAAACGGGCGTTTATTCAAACCGTTACCGTGCATTAATTTTGATTAAACCTGTTGGTTGAATTTCCTATCTTTGATAAAAACAGACAAATGCTAACCAAAAAAAACTTCTTCAGACTTTTAAGGACTTGCCAGCAAAGATCTCCATTGACGATATAATTGATAGAATTATTCTAATCCAAAAAAAGTTGAGACAGGATTGCAACATTCTAAAGAGGGAAAAATAAAAACGACGGAGCAAGCTAAAAGAAAGTTGAAGAAATGGCTAAAGTAAACTGGACGGCACATAGCCCAAACCGTAAGCGGTAATTGCAGGCCGACATCGGAGAGTACGAAACAAAAAACAAAATGGAACAGCAAGATAAAGTTGGATATGTAATGGAATCATGCACTGAAAATGGCGGAACGCGCTCAGTGCTTCATGGAATATTTGCTCACGGTGCCATGGCGCCCACACATTACCACACAGAGTTTAATGAGAGCTTTGAGGTGCTGGAAGGTGAACTGGCTGTGTGGAACGATGGAAAAAAAATAATCTTGAAACCAGGAGACAAAGCCACAATACAAAAAACCGTTCATCACAAATTTAAAAACGAATCAGGAAATACCGTAAAAGTGCTCATTACTGCCGAACCCGGCTATGAACCTTTTGAGCATAATCTTAAAATAATGATGGGGCTTCAAAAAGATGGACTGCTGGAGCAATTGAGCAAAATGACGCTTAAAATGATTCCTATCGGTATAATATTGGCCGATTTGAGCAACACAAAACTGGTAGGCGGAGTTGGTGTAATGTTTAAAGTAATGAGCATGTTCTACAGCAAAGAGAAAATCGCTCTGAGAAAAAAGCAACTACTGGAAAGATATTGCTCCTGATTATTTGGAAATAAAAAACTACCGCCAACGATGGCTAAAATGCATGCCTAACCAATCCTAACCGTTGCACAACATTTTAGCCGGGCTTTAGCAACAAGCCAATATTCCAGTTATTAAAAAAACTTTGTGAAATTTATAACTTTTTGTACGTAATTTCGTACATTTACTTGTACAACAAGCTATAATCATGAAAGCAATTACAATTTCTGCTCTAAGAAATAAAATGAAGACTTATTTCGATTTTGTTTCTAAATCTATGGAGGTAATTATTATCCCAAGAAATAATAATGATGATGATACGGTCGTAATCATGTCTATTAAAGAATATAACGCCTTAACAGAAACCGGGCATCTTCTATCTTCTGAAGCAAATAGAAAAAGACTTGATGAGTCAATAACACAACTAAATTCAGGTAAGACCAAAGAATTCAATATTGACGATCTTTAGGCCTATCTCCTAGTGAAAATTGAATTTACCGATCATGCCTGGGAAGATTTTGGTTATTGGAGTGACAATGATCCAGATATAATATTAAGAACCAAAAGCCTCCTCCTGTCAATTCAAGAATCTCCTTTCAAGGGATTAGGAAAACCTGAACCACTTAAGCATAACTTGAAAGGATTTTGGTCAAGAAGGATTACTGGTGAACACAGACTTGTATACAAAGTTTCAGGAAAGAAAGGAGTTGATCTAAAATGCTCAATTGTGTCATGTCGCTTTCATTATGATTAAAAAATGATACCGGCTACTTGCTAACAGTGGCTATATGCCGCTGCAGCCTGCCAAAGGCGCCTGCCTGCTTGCCTTCTCCGCCGGCCTTGCCTCGCTCTCCGAAGCTTTCTTTGATAACCGAAGCTTTGCGAAGATTATAGCGTAGGAGAGCTTCACTTTCCTACCAACATATTCAGTAAATTTGTTGTTCTAACATTATTGTATGCGATCAATAAAGAGAACCCTGCTGGTTATATCATTTTTACTTTCCATTAATTATGTTTCAGCACAGAAATGGAAGGAAATGATGGATGATCCCAAGGTAAACATATACGATGTCGTTGAAGAAGCTGAGCTGTATTTTCAAAAGATTGACAGGGATGCAAAAGGTTCCGGGTGGAAAGCGTACCAAAGATGGCTATTTGAAAACGAACCGAAATTTTACCCCTCCGGCGATCGCAGTTATGCTGACCCTTATTTTGTATCAAAAGCTTACACAAAGTTTTTGACAAATAACCCTTCACCGGCCAGAGCATTGTTTGACAATGGTTGGGAGGAGCTGGGTCCCTATTATATTGAGCAGGTTACAGGGCACTATTCATTAGGCTTGGGAAGAGTAGAATCGTTTTATTCGGATCCAAACGATTCTTTGAGAATTTATCTTGGCTCCAGAAGTGGTGGTTTTTGGAAAACACTTGATGGTGGTGCTACCTGGACGGGAAACACAACTGATTCTATATTCGCCTCCGGGATAAACACAATGACGGTTTCTCCGACCAACTCTGATTCGATATTAATTAACGTTAGAAATTCAAGAAACAGTGTTACACACGGAATCTATCGATCCGGTGATGCAGGGGATACCTGGACCGTAACAAATTTCAACCCAACCAACCTTGGATGGGGAGGACTTGGCACGAACGATAGAATTAATCATATTGCTTATCATCCAACAGTGCCGAATCTTGTATTTATCTCAACGAGTCAAGGATTGTTTCGCTCTACGGATGATCTGGCAACCTGGACTTCACCCATTTCATCTACAGCTATCTACCAGATCGAGTTTCACCCTGCTAACCCTAACATTATATATGCAAGAGAATGGAATGACTCATTTATTTATAGATCGACTGATGGCGGGGTTACGTTTAGTCAATCAAATACAATTCCGGGTAGCGTAGCCGGTATCAAGATGTCAACAACAGCCGATTGTCCGAGCTGTGTTTATGTTGGAAGCAGTAATGGTATCTGGAAGTCGGTAGACAATGGAATGAATTTTAGCCTCGTGTCAACTCCTGGAATTAATCTTTACGGGGCATTCGCGGTGAGTGATGTTGATACCAATTATATGCTATTTGGAAACATTGATGTTAACATGAGCACCGACGGAGGAAAGACGTTTTATAAAACCACATATTGGGCCCAGGGAAACGCAAATTATGCTACTAATACTGCCTATGTACATGCTGATATTCGAGGTTCTAAGTGTATCAATGGTGTGTTTTGGGTGAATACCGATGGTTTTCTCGGTCACAGCTACGATAATGGTGTGACCTGGGAGATTTTTGAAGGGTATTCTATTCGAGAAAATTACAGTCTAGGTGTGAGTCAATCCAATCATTTTAGAACGATTTGTGGGTCTCAGGACAATGGGACAAGCATCAAAACCGAAAATTCCTGGATCGAATTCTTTGGAGCAGACGGAATGGAAGGAATTATACACCCTTTGAATGATGATTGGATGATCGGAAGTGTACAATATGGTAGTCGAAGAAGAACATTGGATGGCGGAATAAGCCAAACTGGTGCTACTCCCCCCGGTCAAGCAGCTGGTTGGATTGCACCATTATTTTACGATCCGAATGATCCGATGGTGGTGTACAGCTTAGGTGACACGCTTCATAGAAGTGAAAATTTTGGTTTCACTTGGACAAAATTGGGCACTCCAAGTTTTACCGGATCGATCAGCGAGGCCGCCATGGCAGAAAACAACTCGGACATAATAGTAGTTTCCAAAAATGCGAACATCGAAATATCTGTGGATGGAGGAAATACTTTTATTGACATACAGGGAACATTGCCAAATAATTATATTGTTGACATAGCC
>JACZTA010000046.1 GCA_022573915.1 Bacteroidota bacterium
GAACAACCACCGGCAGGGATGGATTCGAGTTAACTGGATTTAATGATTTTACACTTGATCAATTAAAAGCCGAGTTGAATACTTTGAACTAAGTCAATCGGGATCCTTTCTTTAATCATGTTAATCATGGTTCAAACTATGTAGTGGCGATATATCGAATATCAAGAAAACATTCAGTAGCGAATTCAAACGTTTAATCGAAACTTTTTACCAATACCTGGAGTGACTTTTTCGACAAACATAGCTGAGAAAAAATCACAATAAATAGTAATTTTCAGAGAGCAATAGTGAATATGATGTAATTGGAAAAAGTCATAAAAATAAATGAGAAGAAAAATATTATTTGGATCTGTAACCCTTATCAGTACTCTTGCGATAATATTTGTAGTGGGTGAGGTTTTGACCAGGCTATTGTGGAATGATAGAGAGGTTTTGTTCTCTGATGAACGGAGCTTAACCTACCGTTATAATAAAGAGCTGGGATGGTTCCCGGTTGAAAAAAGCAATATGCAGTTCAAAGGAAGCCGGTTAATTAATGTACGGCATAATCAGGATGGTTTCCGCGATATTGATCATGGTGTGAAGAATAAAGGAAGAATTGCATTTGTGGGAGATTCATTCGTGTGGGGCTATGACGTGGAACAAGAGGAGCGATTCACTGAAAAACTACAGGCAATTCTACCGGATTGGGAAATACTTAATATGGGAGTTAGTGGATACGGAACTGCCCAGGAGTTTTTACTGATTCAAGAATGGTTTGATCATTATAAACCGGATATTGTGTTTCTTGTCTATTGCAGCAACGATCCTACTGATAATCTTACAAATGGTAAGGAATCCGGTTACTACAAACCTTATTTTGAAATTGTTAATGACAAACTTGTTCTTGGTGGTATTCCGGTAAGTAAATCGTTAAAGCATTATCTGGCGGAGTATCCGGTCTTCTTTAAAAGCCGTTTGATTGAATTGATCTTTACAAGGTACCTGGATAGGGTGGCACCGGAGGCTGTTAATTTGGATGATCCGACCGTAAGAATAATCGTTGAGATGAAAAACTATATTGAAAGCAGAGGAGCAAAATTCTACCTTGCATTTACCGGCAAACCATACCCCGGATACAATTGTTCGTTTTGTGAATCCAAAGATATTCAGTTTTTGGCGCTCGAAAACGAATACATTTATAATTCTCAGGGTAATCATTGGACACCGGAAGGCCATGATTTTGTTTGCTCCAAGATTCACTCATTTCTTGTTCAGAATAATATCGTTAATGTAGATTTACAAGCAGAAGTCAACTGATTTAATTAAGTTTCTTGGTCTCGAAACATCCGGACCCTTCGTGACTTAAAAGTGGCAATGAGTTTGTACCCTCATTTATGTTGAGGCCAATAGCAACACCCATTTTCACATTCTCATAGTGTGGACCGACTGCTCATTTGTCCTGGCAGAATATTCAAAAAATCAATAAATTTCATCGTGGAGGGCGGGTGGCATCCTTAATTGTATCAACTTGATCCATTTCCCAAACTCAAACCCAAACTCAAACTCAATCCCAAACCCACTCCCCGCCTCCGCGCTTGCCTTAGCGAAGTGCTTCCCCCTTCTCCGCTAGCCTTGCTCCGCCGAAGCGCTTCGCGAAGGCGATGCTGGCTGATTCGAGGGACAGGTCGGCGAAGCAAGAAAAGCTACGGTGGGCACGGTCACTCAATCACACTCACCTTGATCATATTCGTCCGCTGGCGGTCGTGGATGGGTATACTAGCCGTATTGATAACCACATCTCCCTTCTTTACTATTCCACTGTCCCTCAGGATCCTTTTTACATCATAGATTGTCTCATCTGTGGAGGAAAACTTGTCATAATAAAAAGCCTTCGCACCCCACAAGAGACTGAGACTGTTGAGTAGAATAAAGTTGTTCGTAAAAATGATCACTTTTGCCTTTGGTCTATAGCTCGAGACCTGGTAGGCAGTATAACCTGATCGGGTCATGCCAATGATGGCCTTTGCGTTTACTTCTTGGGAGATCTTACAAACATTATAACAGATTGCGTCTGATATGAAGGTTTTAGAATTAGGATTTGACATAAAGTGACGTGTTTTGGAATCCTCGGGATTCAAATAAATACTGTCTTCTCTTTCTACACGTTCCAATATCTTTTCGATCGTTTCGATCACTTTTACCGGGTATTTACCAATTGATGTTTCTCCACTCAGCATGATTGCATCAGCACCTTCATACACGGCATTGGCTACATCTGTCACCTCAGCCCGTAAAGGGTTAGGCCGATAAATCATATTCTCCATTACCTGGGTTGCAATAATTACCGGTTTAGAAGCTGCTCTGCATTTTTCAACAATTTTCTTTTGCAGTACAGGTACCTCCTCCATGGGAATTTCTACACCAAGATCGCCTCTGGCTACCATGATCGCATCTGACCGCCTTATGATATTACTGATGTCTTTTGTTGCTTCCGGTTTTTCGATCTTGGCAATGACGTTTATTTTTTTGCGACGGCTTCTGATAATGTGTTTCAGATGTGTAATATCGCTGGCTGATCGTACAAACGATAGGGCAACCCAATCAAAATTATTATTGAGTGTGAAGTTCAAATCTTTGAGGTCCTTTTCGGTTAAACTGGGTAACGAGATCTTGGTATTGGGAAGATTCACCCCCTTATTAGAAGAAAGATTACCATCATATATTACCCGGACTTTCACCGTATCTTTCCTATTCGTGGTGACAACCTGCATTTCAAGTTTACCATCGTCGATCAGGATTCTGTCTCCCTCCTTGATATCCTTTGGAAAATTTTCGTAGTTGATTGAGATTCTCTTTGTGTTACCAAGCATTTTCTTTGTCGTAATGGTTATAACATCACCCTTCCTGATCTTAACTTTGCCATCCCTTATCTCCCCGATTCGAATTTTAGGTCCTTGTAGATCTGCTAATAAACCCACATTGGTATTGTATTCGACATTGATCTCCCGTACATATTGGAGTGTCTTTAGTATTTCGTCATATGTACCGTGTGAAAAATTTATTCTGAATACATCTACTCCCGCTAACACCATTTTGGTCAATACATTTTTTGACTCTATTGCCGGCCCAACTGTAGCAATTACTTTTGTTCTGTTAAATTTGATCATTCGATAAGTAGATTTTCCTTGGAAGCCAAGGTGTCAACTTCTATGTTAAATACAAACTGAACCAAAGGTATAGAACTAAGTTGCCGGATAAGACCTTCTTTATCAACAGTTTGATGATTTCCCCGCACCATGAGCAGAAAATCTACCTTGCTTTGTTCGGGCAGGAGTATATCTCCTTCGATCTTATTATTTATAAGGTAATATTGGACCTTGGAAAGATCATCATCATAATGAAATATCACGAAAACATTGCTTTCAGGTGGCTCTTCCATACCTTTATCCCTGTTTATGAAAGCTGAATCTGCTCTGTTCCCCGTTGGTGGAAAACTGATTGTACTCTTGTGCATCTTGTGAAGAGGATCGCTTAGGATTGCGTGATTCATATCCTTGGTTAGTTCAATTCCAAACGTGTTATTTATCAGCGAACAAAGCCGGTAATCTTTCATGGCTGCTACTATTCCAATAAGTAAAAAATCGAAATCTAATTCTAGCTTTAACTTGTTCTTTTTCACGTTATTCTAAGCGTTGTAAGGTTCAATTCGGTAAAAAAATGAAGAAGATTATATTTGTTAATTAGAAAAAATATAACTTATTTTGCACCTTTAAAATTAAATCTTTTTTAACAATTAAATGTTCGAGATATGTCAGATATTTCTTCAAGAGTAAAGTCCATTATTGTAGATAAGTTAAATGTAAATGAAAGTGAAGTGACACCACAGGCAAGCTTTACAAATGATCTGGGTGCGGATTCATTGGATACAGTTGAATTGATAATGGAATTTGAAAAGGAATTTAATATATCTATACCAGATGAAGAGGCCGAAAAGATTACCACAGTTGGACAATCTATCGAATATTTAGAAGCTAGCCTCAAACAAAGTTAACCTGGTTCTATCCTAAATTAATGGAACTCAAAAGAGTTGTAGTAACAGGGATTGGTGCGCTTACACCGATTGGTAACACGGTGAAGGACTATTGGGAAGGATTAATTAACGGAGTTAGCGGTGCTGCCGATATCACACATTTTGATACAGCCTATTTCAAAACAAGATTTGCTTGTGAAGTCAAGAATTTTGATCCGTTGGATCATTTTGACAGAAAAGAAGCAAGAAAGTTAGACCCTTTTGTCCATTATGCCTTGGTTTCATCTGCGGAAGCAGTTAAGGATGCACAGATAGATACTGAAAAAATAGATTCAGACCGGGTAGGAGTTATCTGGGCGTCAGGAATTGGAGGATTATATACCTTTCATAATGAAATGGAGGCGTATTTCGAAACCAGGAAACCCCGTTTCAATCCATTCTTTATTCCTAAAATGATCGCCGATATTGCTTCGGGACATATTTCTATTAAATATGGGTTTAGAGGCCCGAATTTTACCACCGTATCTGCATGTGCTTCTTCCACAAATGCGATCTATGATGCCTATACTTACATCAGGCTTAATAAAGCAGATATTTTTGTTACGGGAGGCTCAGAAGCAGCAGTAACTGTTTCCGGTATAGGTGGATTCAGTGCGATGAAAGCACTGTCTGAACGAAATGATGATCCAAAAACGGCTTCACGACCGTTTGATTCGGAGCGTGACGGATTTGTTTTGGGTGAAGGTTCCGGTGCATTGATACTCGAAGAGTATGAACACGCAAAACAAAGAGGTGCCACTGTCTATGCTGAAGTAGTCGGTGGAGGCATGTCAGCTGATGCATACCATATAACTGCGCCTCACCCCGAAGGTCTTGGAGCACTCAGTGTGATGAGAAGTGCTTTGGATGAAGCAGAAATAAAACCGAAAGATATTGATTACATCAATGTTCACGGTACCTCTACACCTCTTGGAGATATTAGTGAGGTGACAGCGATTCAAAAGGTTTTTGGGGAGTATGCCTATGATCTGAATATCAGCTCAACAAAATCTATGACCGGACATCTTCTTGGAGCATCCGGTGCAATTGAATCCATAGCTTGCTTACTTGCAATCAAAAATAAAATAGTACCACCTACCATAAACCATTTTACAGATGATGACCGATTTGATCCCAAATTAAATTTCACGTTTAACAAAGCACAAGAGCGTGATGTCAAGATTGCGTTGTCGAATACTTTCGGATTCGGAGGACATAATGCTTCAATCATTTTTAAAAAATTGGAAGAATAAGTATAAGCGATCGAAAGCTTCACTTTCTTCGTCTCAAAGTACCCTTCTAAGAAAAATTCTGGGATTCAAGCCTGGCGATATTGCACTGTATGAGCTCGCCTTCAAACATAAATCAATTAGTAAGGAAGCGCTTCAAAACAATGAGCGACTGGAATTTCTGGGAGATGCTATATTGAACTCGATCGTCAGCGAATATCTCTTTAATAAATATCCTGAAGCAGATGAAGGATTTCTTTCCGAGCTGAGAGCAAAAGTGGTAAATCGTGCTCAACTCAATGAACTTGGGTTGAAGATAGGTTGTGCTGACCTTATTGAGCTCGACAAGGCAATGATGAATCAGGAGTTAACCGCCACATCCATCCTGGGTAATGCCTTAGAAGCACTGATTGGGGCGATCTACCTGGATCAGGGATATAAGAGTACAGAAACCTTCATAGTAGATCTAGTGACTAAAAACCTGGATCTCGACAAATTGGTTACAACCGAATTCAACTTTAAAAGCCGCTTATTGGAATGGGCTCAAAAAGAACGGATAAAGATCGCCTTTGATCTCGTTAGAGAAGATGAGAGTGGTGATAAAAAAGTATTTGAAGTAGAAGTAATCGCAGACGGTAAGGTATTGGGAAGCGGAAAAGATACGAACAAGAAGCAGGCTGAACAAAAAGCGGCAAAAATAGCTTATCGGAAGATCTTCACACATTGAAACAGAGTGGATAGTACTGGTTTAATTCTTTCAAAATAACCGGTTTTATACAAAAGTACTTCATGAAGTACTTTTTGCATTTTTTGCAAAAATGAGCACAAAAAGGACCTGGATCAGGAGAAAAACAATGAAAATTTTAGCAGATAGGAAGCATTAGCTAATTTCGATATTTATCATTAAGGCCTGCACCCTTCATAATCAGTGGAATCGCTTTTTCTAATCGTTTTAACCTTGTTTCCTCCTGCTTTGCTCCGCCGATGGAATCAACATATTCCCGTTGTTTTGTGAGATTGAGATTAGTAAAAGACTTATTCAATTTAGGATTATTCTTCAACGCTGTTTTTAACTCTGACGGAATTACCAGCGGTTTCTTTTTATTGGGTTTGATCTCCCTTCCTGCTTCCTGATTTTTTTTGGCTTCCAGTACATATTGCTTGATTAGCTTTCTATCTATTTCATCAATTGAGGTGAAACGCCACTGCCTTAACGCATTGGTAACACCTTCCTGGGCGTTGATTAGTTTTTTATTTTTATCCTTTAGCAATGCTCCTTGAAAAAACCATAATGCAAAATGTTCCTTAAACGCTGCAATGCCCACCACATTCGTTCCGTTATTGGTATAGGCAGGCCCGCCCCATTTTACGGTCTCTTCCAATCCGGCAGACAGAATGGTTTTGCGAAGTAAGATCAGCGCCGGTTTCCATTTCGTCTGCCTGGCTATATATTCATCCACGCTATTGGCTCTTATCATGCGTATAGTTTATGCTCTAAAAATAGCATTTTATTCCTGCGATATTAATTCAAATGGATATGTATCTATCTGTTAATATTTGTTGAAATCAAATAAGTAATGCACTTTTAATACGGAATGCTTTGAAAATACGTTCTTTGTGCAAGAATTACGTATAATTAACCAAGCTGACTCAAATCCGATGGTTCAAGCTACGAAACCTGAACATGAGCCCATACAAATCAATTTTCCTTTTGATAGGATTTTTAATCCTAAACATATCGCCCCTGTACTCTCAATGGGGAAACTTAACACCTTTTAACAGCACCAATCTGAATGCAGTATATTTTGCTGATGACAAATTAGGCTATGCCGTAGGCGATGGTGGATTGCTCATCAAAACCAATGATGGAGGTAAGACCTGGGTCAAAATTACGATTGGATTAACTGAGGATTTTTATGATGTATTTTTCTTAAACCAGGATGATGGATTTATTGTAGGAGAGCAAGCCACTTTATTGGTAACAACAAATGGGGGTGTCAACTGGTCGGGTATAACCATTGGGATTAGCACGAACTTCAATTCGATCTTTTTTACCGATGCCCAGACAGGGATCATTGCTGGAGATAATGGATACATCTCGAAAACGACTAACTCCGGTGCAATCTGGACTCAGATTAACTCGGGTGTTGTCTTTTTCCTCACTTCAATTCACTTCAGTAGTAAGGACACGGGTTATGTAACGGGCAGCGTTGGAACCTTGTTGAAAACCACGGATGGAGGAGATAGCTGGACATCGCTTAGTACAGGAACAATCGAGATATTATCGGATGTGTTCTTTTTAAATGGCGACCGCGGATATGCCGTTGGTAAAAATGGGACCATAATTAAGACAACCAATGGAGGTAGTAGTTTTACAAAGAAAAGCGCATCGTCTTTTTGGCTTAAGGGAATCCACTGTACCGGGAATAATGTATGCACCACGGTGGGGTTATTTGGTACGATTCTGCAAACCACTGATGGGAACACATGGAATGCTCAGGCCGCAATCACTTCAGATGACTTGAATGACGTTCAGTACTCTGACAAATACACAGGTTATTCGGTTGGTGGAAATGGAGAATTGATAAAGACCTGTCCTAAGGCTAAATCTTCCGTCTCTCCTGATACCCTGAATCTAAGTTTTACGCCGCAAGCCGTGTTTACAAGTGAAAGCGAGAATACCACCAATGTTCAATGGTTTTTTGGAGATGGAAAAACAACTACTACTACTAATCCTACGCATGGATATGACACAGCCGGTACGTACGTGGGAAAGCTTATCGCCTATAACGAAACAGATTGCGCCGATTCATTAACTTTTACGTATGAGGTGATTGGAGTCTTATCTGTACCGCAATATCCGGGGTTAGGAAACCTCAAAGCCTTTCCTAATCCATTTACAAACAAATTAGCTATTACCTTTTTTACAATAAATAGAACCGATTATCAACTAGCCATTTACAACTCTCTGGGGAAAATGATCTTAGATATGGATCTTCCTGCCTTAAATGCAGGTGAACAAGAGGTATTGGTGAATACTAAGAACCTGAATTTGAGTACAGGAATTTATCTTATCAAACTCACGTCACCCAAAGGACTCTATACTAAAAAAGTTGTTTACCTGGGATCCGGATAGATCAATGCTCGCGCAGGATATGGACATATCCTGAAATACTCTGGTTGGGACAAATTCTTAGGATGTAAAAATAAACTCCATTCTCCGCATCTCCGCCATCCCAGTCATTCTGATAATCATCAGATTTATATATCAATGCTCCCCATCTGGAATATACCTTTAATGAACTTTTTGGCGGCAGGTCGTTAATGTAGAACAGGTCATTTTGTCCGGGACTATTGGGTAGAGGGGTGAAAACATTAGGCATGATAAAATCCTTTCGATTATTATATACTAACACGTCAAATTGCAGGGAGTCAAGACAACCAATTTGATTGGTCGCTATCAGCTTGATCGTGAACACTCCCGAATCGTTATACGCATGTACAGGATCTTTTATGTCCGTTGCGCCACCGTCCCCGAAATCCCATATATAGGCATTACTGCTGATGGATGAATTGATCAAAGCAAACGAGTCCATCACCAAACAATTATCATTTAAAGGAATTACATCGAATAATGCTATTGGTGGGTCATACGCCTTGATGATGATTGTAGTATCGATAAAACATGCGTCATTGGCATAATAACCAAAGAATTTCACTTCGTAATTACCGGCAGCGGTATAAGGATGGGAAGGCTTTTGCAAGGTAGATGTATTTCCGTCGCCAAAATCCCAGTACCACGAGGAAATAAATGTCAGGTTAGCTGTTGTATCCGCGTTGAAATCTACGGTGAATGGAGCACAGTCTTCTTTGTCAGAAATTATATAAGTCACTTTCGGGCGTTCATAGACATCTATTAATTGAGTAAAAGTATCCGTGCACCCCACCGGACTATACAGCACCAAAACTATATTATAAGAGCCTGCTGAATCCAGATAATGCACGGGGTTTTCAAGGGTATCAGTTACTCCATCTCCAAAATCCCAATACCATCCTTTTGGCTTAAAATAAGACGTGGAGGTATTGGTGATAAAAATGGAATCGTAAAAGCAAAACACACTATCGCTGGTTTCAAAGTTTGCTTCGAGTTCATCAACGTAAATCTTCTTATTCGGTGGAGTACTGTAAGTGCATCCAAAACTGTCCTGCAGAATCAGGATAGGCTCAAAGATACCGGGGTTATTATAAGTGTAATTTACAGTATCTCCGTTGTTGCCTAAAAACAATACCGTCCCGTCGCCCATATCCCAGGCGTACAAGTCCGTATTGATCGTGTTTGCCACAAATTGTAAGCTAAGAGAGGTGCAGCCCGAATCCGGATCAGCGTTAAAGGTACCGTAGGGGCCGTCTATCCTAATCAGACTGGATTTTGTTACCGTGTCTTCACAACCGAATGAATCAGTCACTACTAAGGTGATATCGAATAAACCCGAGTAGTTGAAGATATGAAGTGGATTTTTAAGAATGGAGACAGTTGAGTCGCCGAAGTTCCAGTTCCATTGCACCACATTTGTAGATGAAGAATCAATAAAACGAACCAGGAGTGGAGGACATTCTGTAAAATTTGTATCAATTGTAAAACCTGCTTGAACAGTATTCCCAATCTGTATATAGTTTGTCAATACTAAGGTACTATCGCAGCTATTACTATCTGTGACAGTTAACGTAATATTATAAGTGCCGGCAGTTGTGTAGATATGACTTGGAGACCATGAAGTATCGGTGTTGCTATCCCCGAAATTCCATAAGTACGTGAAGCCACCGCCGTAAGATTTGTTTCTAAAGAAAATCGTGTCATTTAAACAGGCAATGGTCGGAGTGGCTTCAAAATCTACATCGGGTTGAGTTACGACTAGCCACTTCGTTTTGGTGAGTGTATCCACGCAACCTATTCCATCCTCAATCGCCATTGTTACGGTGTAATTGCCGGTTTTTGTGTAGGTGTGAGACGGATTTTGATTTGAATCAATTGCACTAGAATCGCCAAAGTTCCAGCTCCATTTTAGCACTGCTGCCGGTGAATAAGAACTATCATTAAATATTATACTGGTACCCGGACACGTTGTCGTATCATTAGCTGAGAAACCAGGGAAGATCCCATTGATTGTCACAGTGTCGTAATCGATATAGGTACATTGTATTGAATCATGGATTGAGCTAAAGTAATAAGGGAGTTCTACTGTTTTTACAGATTTGATGATGTATGTACCTGTATCTCTATAAATATGTGTTGGGTTTTGATAGGTACCTCCGGTCCTACCCAAATGGCTTCTTTTCCAAGCCACCGAATTTGATCCTGTATAGTCAATTATATACGCCAGTTTGTTGCTTAGATGATAATTTGACAATGTATCTCCATCACCAAAATACCAGTCCCAATATTTTAAAACTCCATAGATACTTCTTGTTGTATCAGAAAAGCTGATATTGTGATCTCTAAAACAGGTGACTTCGGGATTTACGATAAATCCCTGAAGCACCGAATCGAAGGATATTATAAAGGTTCTTGAATCATTACATTTTGTTGAGTCATTCCTAACGCTTACCGATATATTATAATACCCCGCTTTAGTAAAAGTTATAAAATTGGTATCCGTGGTATTTACCCATTCCTTGATAGTGTCGCCGGTTTGCTGATGGACCACCCTCATAAAATAAAACGTGTTGAATCCTTTGGAAGCGTTATAAAAACCAAATGTGTCGGGAGGAGCACATCCTGCCAGTTTGCCGCAGCTTCCCAATGGATATATAATGCCTGGCAGCGCATAAGGAGAGTCAACGAAGATGTATTTATATATGGTATCCGCACAAAAATTCATTCCGGCCATTAGTATTACTGTGTCGTATCCAAAATGAATCGAATCAACGCTTATACACCCTGTATCGCCATTGGGCCAAATGTAGTCATCAAACGTACCGTACCCATAGGTATATTGATGTAGTGGATCTGGTACTGTCGCCCAATAATCTGTTACCATGTTATAGCCTTGCTTCGCATAATCTTTATCCGAATACCAATGAAAATTAGGACCAAATCCAGCGCTATGCCAATAAAAATTCCAATACCACGTGTTGACAATATAACTTGTATCCACATATCCTGATTGATCATAGAAGTATAAAAGGTGTTTTTTACAGATAGTGTCTCGAAGGAAGGTGTCCGCCACTAACCAGTAAAAGTCGACGGTATCAGGTGGTATTCCAGAGCGTGAGAAATCGGGTATAGTAAGCGTGTCCTTGCAGCCAAAAGCTGTGGTGATGATCAAGGTAACATCGTACCAACCGGTATCCTGATAAGTGTGGGTTGGATATTGGAGAAATGATGTATCGTTGGAACCAGACGCAGGATCTCCAAAATGCCACTCCCATGTAACTATTGGATCACTTACTTTACTGGTATCAATAAATTGAACGGTTAATGGAATACAGCCAAATGGCCAAAAGCTATGGAAAAGCGCTTGTGCCTTAATGATGTTTAACGTATCGCTGATTGAATCGACGCAACCAAAAATATCAGTCACGACGAGTTTTACAAAATATTTTGTAGGATTAACATAATTATAAGACGGATCCTTTTGAGCTGAGAAATTATTTTGCCCCGAAATCGTGTCACCGAATTCCCATTTATAACTTAGAGGTACCGTACCGGTGGAAGAATTAATGAAGTTGATGGTGTAGGGCGCATTGCAGACCACTGACGTGTCGGGAGAAAATGCTGCAACGGGATTTTTATAATGTATGATTTTAGTGATCGTATCCTTGCAAAATGGACTATGTGTAACAATTAACGTTACGGTATAGGGCCCGGTTGAACTATAATTATGATCAGGAAAGGGTTGAATGCTGGTACTACCGTCACCAAAATCCCATTGCCAATCGATAGGACTGGGTGTAGAGCTATCTCTGTAAGCAATTTTCATGTAGGATGAATCGCATTTAGCATCTAGGTATTCAAAGTTAAAATCAGCTTGAAAATTCGTTATGCTGATCGTCTTTTGAATTGTGTCTACGCAGCCCATACTATCCATTATCGCCAATTGAACCTGAAAAGTATTATAACTAGTGTATATGTGTCCCGGGTTTTCCATGCTTGAGAATGTAGTATCTCCAAAATCCCATGCATAGGACAGGGCTGTTCCTTTTGATTTGTTCAGGAAGTTGATGTTAGCAGGAAAGGGGCAGACCGGAGTAGGGAAACTGAAATCGGCAGTCGGGCCTCCAACCACCAGTGTTTTAAAAATATAACTCTTGCAACCGTTAAGGTCAATCACCTGGAAATAAACAGAATAGACTCCGGGGTTGATGTAAGTGTGAGATGGGTTTTGAATACTGTCCACGGTACCATCTCCAAAATCCCAAAACCAATCATTGATGGCGGTCGAACCGGGGGAGGATTTATCTGAAAAATTCACCAGCAGGGGCGTACAGCCATTACTTGTATCGGTTGTAAAATCTGATTGCGGACTGGCAAATACTGAAATTAATATCTCACTGGAATCAGTACCGGAGCCATCCGATATGATAAGTTTAATCGAGTAAATCCCCGGGTTCTTATAGATAGCGCTTGGATTTTGCAAGGTTGACTGATTACCATTGCCAAGATCCCATAACCAGGATGTGGGCGTTCCGGTTGAGATATCCGTAAAGTTTACGAAGATCGGAGCACAGCCTGATGTTGAGCTGGCATTGAAACCGGCATTAAGTTGGGCACTCGAGATATGAGCACAAAACAGCAGTGAAATCGATATGAAGATTATTCTGTTTGCCACCCTTATAAACATATTGTTTAATCAATAAATATTAATTGCCTCTCAGTATATGGACAAAACCGGTTGTAGTTTGATTCGGACAAACTGATAATATAAAGAAGTAGACGCCTTCTTCAACATCAATCGCATCCCAGTCATTTTGATAATTTTCAGATTCATAAACCTTTGTACCCCACCTGGTAAAAATCTCCAGCTTTGCACCATCGGGTAAACGATGGATATAAAAGAGATCATTTTTACCCGGAGAAGCGGGTAAAGGGGTAAAAACGTTGGGCACCCTAAAATCGCTCATATCATTATAAGCCAAGAGCTCTGTGGTTAAGGAATCCTTGCAACCAATGAAATTACTGACAATTAGTTTTACATAAAAATTACCGGAATCTGCAAAAACATGAGTGGGAGAATATTCACTTGAGATTGAATCATCATTGAAATCCCAGAAATAGGAATTGGCATTAATACTGCTATTTAAAAAGCCAAATGAATCGCTTTCCAGGCAGGTTTCGTTTAATGGCAAAACATTGAAAATTGCCAGGGGAGCCTCGGCGGCCAGTAAATAAAAAGTTGTATCAAACCTGCATTGCCCTTGTGCGTAAAGAGCAGAAAAATCAACCGTATATTCGCCGCTTTTATCTACTTTGAGAGTGGGATGTTGTCCACTCAAAATTGTACCGCCGTTTATTTGCCATTGCCAGGATTCAACAGGGCTAGGTAATTTATTAGTATCAGCGTTTAACTCAACGGTAAACGGGATGCAGGCAGTATCATTCACCAGGTTAAACATGATATCGGGCCGCTTATTCACTATGACAGTTTGATTTGCTGAGTCGATACAGCCCATCTGACTAATTACTTTTAGAACGATATTAAATGTTCCTGCTGAATCAAATTCATGTACGGGGCTATGTGTATTGGAAGAATCCCCATCCCCAAAATCCCATAGCCAGGTCTTAGGTGGAAAATGCGTCGTTGACAGATTTGTTAATTCCACGTTATCAAAATCGCAGAAGAACGTATCGCTGGCTGCAAAATCTGCATGTATTTCATCTATATAAACTTTTAAAGTTGTAGTGATGGTATACTGACAGCCATTGGTATCCTGGAGGATCAAGATCGGTGAGAAAGCACCGGGAATTGTATAGGTGTACCTCAGTGTATCACCTTTTGCGTTATCATACGTAACTTGGACATCCCCATTACCCAGGTCCCAGATGTAGAGGTCTGTGTTTAAGGCAGTTGCAATAAATATAACCTCAAGGCCTATACATCCCGAATCAGGACCGAAGGTGAAAGTACCGGTAGGCCCTCCAACAAAGATATGACTTAGCATAATTACTGTATCCATACAGCCAATAGTATCTGTTACGATGAGTGTTATCGTGTAACTACCGGAGGCGTTGTATATATGAGATGGATTTTTAAAATTGGACGTGGTCATATCACCGAAATCCCAAAGCCAGGACACTATACCTCCTGAAGAAGTATCCGTAAAGTTCACTTTTAAAGGCGGGCAATCTGAGGAATCTGCATCGACTTCAAATCCTGCAACCGGGTTATCTCCAATATATAAGTTGTTAAGTATAAAGGTGCTGTCACATCCGTTTGAATCAGTGGCTGTTAGTGTGACAGTATAGTTTCCGGCAGATGGATATACATGACTTGGATTGCTCAGCAGAGATTGTGTAGAATCTCCAAAATCCCAAAGATATGTAAGACCTGCACCCTTGGACAGATTGGTGAAGAAGATGCTATCAAATTTACACGCCGTGTCAGGGATTGCCAAGAACTTCGGCTCAGGTAAGGTGATGAGTATAAACTCCTGTTTTATTAAGGAATCTGTACATCCTTCCATATCCGTAACGATCAGCTTAATATCAAAGCTTCCCGTATCTGTAAACAGATGGAACGGATGCTGAGTGCTGCTCGTGCCTGTACCATCCCCAAAATCCCACACCCAGCTGACTATCCCGGAAGTGGTTTTCGAAGTGTCCGTAAAACTGATAAAAGTGCCTGGACAGGTTGTGCTGTCACTTACGATAAAACCGGGAAACACAAAATTTATCTTAATCGTGTCAAAGTAATAGTAGTAACAGACCATGTCACTCCTGATCTCTTTCCCAAGCAGGTAATACGGTACCAATACACGAAGTTGTCTTTTTATAATATAGGTTCCCGTATCGCTATAGTTATGGACCGGTCTGAGATAGGTTCCTGTTGTGATGCCGGTTTTTTTTATAGGTTTCATAATGGTATCAGTCAAGAGACCAATATTTACAACTGCTCCCATAACCACATCATAATTTTGAAGGACATCTCCATCTCCAAAATCCCAGGAAATAGTTAAGATTTTACCAAAATAGCTCTCGCTGCTGTCTTGAAACACGAAAGTGTTTCCATCCAGGCAAGTGTCCGTTGGTGTGACAGAAAAATCATTTCTGACACTATCAATCGTTAATGTTCGCTCTCTTGCATCGGCACAAGCAAAAGTGTCATTTTCTGCTGCGATCTTGATCTTATATGTTCCTGCTTTGGTAAATGTAATAAAGGTGGTATCGAGCAGATCTGTAGTATTATGAAGGGTATCTCCAGTTTGTTCATGTATGATGTAATAATAAAGCAAGGCGGTGGAACGCACGGAGCCATTGAAAAACCCAAAAGTCGCAGGTGTAGTGCAAGCAGCCAGGGCACAGCAACTATATTCCCTTCCGTTTCCCCAGCAACCACCGGTAACCCCGCCTGATACACCGGTACCCGCGTTCTCCAAAAAAAGAATTCCGGGTATGGCAGCCGGTGGATTTATAAAAATTGGTTTGATTATCGTATCTCCGCAACCGTTAAATCCTGCTATTAACCGTATCGTATCATGGCCGAGATCTGCGGTGTAATACGTGTAACACATAGAATCGCCATACAGGAAAGTATCTCTCGTTTGCAGTGTTATCTCATTGTATTCGTGTATTGGATTTTGCACTGTTGCGTACAGGGCATCCGGGTCATTTTGCCCCGTATCAGCGCATAGTTTTTCTATTAAGAATGGCCAGACTCCTATTTCCATATAACTTCTATAATGCATTATCCAACACCAATAGTTAATATTCGTGGCTGTATCCACAAATCCTGATAGATCATAGAAGTTGAGCAGTTTATTATGACAGATCGTATCGTTTGGAAGCATGAAAAAGTCAACGGAATCAGGTTTAGTACCGGTGGAAATGTATCTTACCCTTTCAATTGTATCTCTACATCCTAAGCCTGTTTCAATGATCAGCGTTACACTGAAGGTGCCGGTATCGGAATAAATATGGTAAGGATTTTTGGCGTTGGAACTATCTAAAGGGCCTGACGCCGGATCTCCAAAGTTCCACCAAAACAGTGCAACTGTGTCGATGAAGGAGTCACTCTTGTTAACAAAAGGTACACCTAGTGGTATGCAGCCTCTCAATGTATCAGTTTCGAAATAGGCATTAGGAACAACTATTATAATTAATTGATTGGTCGTATCGGCACATCCGTAAATATCCGTGGTGTAGAGAAAGACAAAATATTGACCTGGGTTATTGAAAGTAAATGATGGAGAATCCAGAGTTGAAGAATCAGTTGCGGTAAACTTCCACTTATAGCTGAGTGGTCCCATTCCTGTAGAGTTATTGGAAAAATTTACTGTAAATGGCACACCACATGCGACGATTGAGTCCGCAGTGAACTTCGCTTTCGGTTCAACATACATTATCGTGTCATAAAATGTGTCGATACAGGATGAATTGATTGAAGATATTAAGGTGACGTAATAAATACCTGCAGTATCATACAGATGCGCCGGATTCTTTTTATTGCTTGAATCTGCGTCTCCAAAGCTCCATATCCAATTTTGAGGATTGGGAGAGGAGGAATCGGTGAATGCAACTTCAAATGAAAATGTATCACAATTAACTGACGAAATACCCAAACCGAATTTTGCCTCATATTCCAGGAGTTCGACGAACTGGGTAGCAGTATCCTTGCATCCAAGCAGATCAGTCACGATTAATGTTACCAGGTAAACTCCGAACTGCGTATAAGTATGGCTCGGACTCGTAATAACACTGTCAACCGCACCATCTCCAAAGTCCCAAAAATACGTGAGTTGATTGCCTACCGAATTGTTTGTGAAATTAATGGTGCTGGGTGTATCGCACACGGTGGAAACTGCTGAGAAATTCGCTTCCGGCCCACTTACAATAATCTCCTTTTTTATAAAGTTAAAACAATTATTAAGGCAATCATTAAAGACTGGTTTAAAGTTAAGACCTAGATTAAAAAGATTTGGAGTTCTCCCTCTACCATTACCTTTTCTTAAAAAGAGAGTGAAGAAAAAAGTATTTAAGAAAATTCCATTTGAAATATCAGGAAAAAGTTTCAATGCTTTAGTTAGCAGACAAGGAAAAT
>JACZTA010000047.1 GCA_022573915.1 Bacteroidota bacterium
CCTGCCGGTCGAAGTCGTCAGCTCCGGAGGCACAAGCACCTATGACATAACTTCCAAAGTACCCGAGGTGACGGAGATCCAGGCTGGAAGTTACATATTCATGGATGGCGAATACGTGGACCAGCAGTTGCCGTTCGATATCGCTCTCACCGTCGCCACTCAGATCATCAGCCGACCGACGCCAGACCGCGCCATTCTGGACATCGGCCTGAAGTCGATGGCCAACGACTACGGCCCCCCTCGTGTGATCGGCCGGGAGGGCGCTGAATTCACAAAGCTGTCAGAAGAGCACGGGACGCTGCAACTTGCAGGAGATGCGCAGGACCTCGAGGTCGGCGACCGAATATACCTGCTGCCCAGCCACGGCGGCACGACGATCAACCTCCACGACTACTACTTCTGCGTCCGCAACGGTGTACTCGAGGAGATTGTCGAAGTAGCGGGCCGCGGTAAGTTCAGGTAGGTATCGAATGGCGAAAGCGAAGTCGGTCGATGATTACATCGCGGGACTTGACGGCTGGCAGTCTGAAGTCGTGACCCTGGTGCGCGGCATCGTGGAAGGATCTGCCCCCGATGCCGCTGCGTCCATCAAATGGTCTCAGCCGGTATTCGAGCAGAACGGCCCGTTTTGCTACGTCCGGGCGTTCAAGGATCATGTGAACTTCGGCTTCTGGCGAGGCGCAGAACTACCGGATCCGGAAGGCCTGCTCCAGGGCGACGGCGACAAGATGCGCCATATCAGGCTGAGTTCTCCCGATGAAGTCGAGTCTGACGCCTTCGCGGCGCTCGTCAGGTCGGCCGTCGAACTCAACGAGAAGAAGGGCGACCCCACGAAAGGCTGACCCGGCCTACCCGCCGGTCACCCTGTCAAACATCGACGGAATCAGCGGGAATATCCAGCCGTACCGCTTTATTGCCACAGGCAATATCATACCCGACCCCGGAAGGGCTGACTTTATTTCTGTAGGCAACCACTCCACCAATCGGGACCGCATATCCTACATGATGGTCCGCCATCCACGCGCAATAATCCGCGCGCTTAGCGCAATTCTGAATCTGATTCACCGCCTCAATGAATGGCGACCCCCATACAGGAATATTATCAATCATTTGGTAGCTCATAATTATATTATATCACGATCCGTCGTAACAAAGATAAGTTTAAGCAGGCTGAATTAAAACAGGGTTCAAATGACCTTTAATCAGACAATTCTTTATCAAGTTTGATAATCGCCTCTTTTAAACCAAAAACAACCTTTGCCATTTTCTGGTAATCAAGCGTATCAAGCAGGTCTGTCTTTTGATGGTAATACTGGCTCCTCAGATACGCCGTATCTGTCACCATGACAGCAGGAATACCCACTTGCCAAAAAGACCAATGGTCAGAAAAGTTTACTCCTGGGATAAATTCAGGAGAAACTAACCTTACAACAGGAAACTTTGAACTTTGCCGAAATCCTTTGGTGAGACTTTTCACAATTCCCTTTGATGGAAAATTACCCACGATTGCTATAAAATTTGCTTTGTTGGGATAAAATGGGCCTAACAAAAGTGGGTATTTCTGTGAGAATGGTTTTTCAGAATAATATCCAAGCATTTCTAAAATAATTGCCGTTTTAATATTTTCTCCTAGCAATTTTGTTTTTTGAATATATACAAAACTGCCCATTTGATCTGTTTGAAAAAACGGCGGCTCTTCATTAACGAAGGCAGCAAATTTCAATCTATGCCTAAATGGAGTATCCTTCAAAAGTCTTGCTAACTCAATCAACCCTGCAACGCCGCTGGCATTATCATCCGCCCCATTATGTATTTGAGGATCGCCCCTGTATAAAGAATTATGACTTCCATATCCAAGATGGTCGTAGTGAGCACCTATCACTATATTAATATGATTTCCTGTATCGATCATGCTCGGCTTGGCTTTTAAAGCAGCAACAACATTATAGCCGGTTTTTTCAACCTTTAACAGCTCCACTTGAATCATCGCAATCTCGCCCAATTGCAGTTTGAGATTGGCTACAATAGCATGATGTGCATATATAACAGGTATCTCAGAAGGAATAAGGTTTTTACTTAATCCTTGATCCGGTGGAGAATCATCTTCTTCAACGTTGTAGAAAATCACACCTACAGCGCCATGTGCAATTGCGGTCTCCACCTTGTATCTCAAATCCACATGTTTCCCAAATGATGTATGCGGATGGTTTCCTTCGGGTGAACCTGTAGCAATCATAAAAATGTAATCCTCAACAATCACCGGTGGCGAAATCTCGTAGTCATCATAATCCAATTCAGGCGCCTCAATTCCGTATCCCACATCCACGATCTTCGCTTTGGCTATACTATTCGAAGAATACACGAGTGGATAGAAATCTGTATTCAACTTAAAATACCTTCTCCCTGCGGTAAATTTATTACCTGGGCCATATTCTTTTCCGGCACCAAAAGTAAAAGGTTGCAAATAGCCATCTTCCGAATTTTGCTTTTCCAAACCAATGCCTTCAAATTGGCCGATAATATATTGATAAGCCAGTTTTTCACCGAGCTCCCCGGTTTCTCTTCCCTCAAACCTGTCCGAGGCAAGTATTTCAATATGCTGTTTAAACATTTTTATAGTGGCTTCTTCCTTACGCGCCTGTTTATTTTGTCCAGTTATCTCAAGACAAAAACAGCTAATTATTATGAGAATTAATATCCTTCTTTCTATCATTACATTTTCTAAATTAGATCAAAAATTAAATTCGCAACGACTAATACTGCAAAAATCGTAAATAAAATCTTAAGAACTTTAGGTGATAATTTATGTGAAAGTTGCACTCCAAATGGTGCAGCAAATATCACTCCTATTATTACGGGTAAAACGAACGACAACACAAGGGTACCGTGTGCGTACGGAACGTCTGCTAATCCTTGGGTTTCAATGAACAAATTGAATGCTGATAATATCAAAGCAACTAATGCAATGACGCCCAAAGAAATCGACAAGGTTCTTTTTATAGGATACCTCAAAACACCATTTAACAATGGAATAATAACAAATCCTCCTCCTAATCCTGATAAGGAAGTAACAACGCCGCTTATCAATCCAATTCCTATTAAATACCACTTGTTAACATCCCTTGGAGGTGTTAAAGAACTTTCATTCTTCATATTACTCCCCAGTTCCCTGGTGAACAAGGTTTTGATCACTAATGGTATCAGAAAAATAGAAAATAATATCGTGAATTGTTGACTGGAATAATCTATCACAAACGAGATCGCATAGGTTACCAATATCGCCGTTACAATCGCAGGCAAACCAATATACAACACCATCTGACCAAAAAAATTATTTGCCTGATATTGCTTCACCGAAGCTGAAAACCCGGCAAAAAATGCAGAAAAAATAGAATTTGCAATCACTATCTGAATGATCATGTTATCATCAGCAAGCTCAGGATAGTAGTATACCAGGCTCTTATAATAGATCAGTACATAGATAGGCCCTCCGCCAATTCCTAACAAACCGGCAATAAACCCTCCCGCCACACCGGCAAGTATCAGCATCAGGATAACAGAAATATCCATCACTGCAAAAATATGAAGTTAGGAACGATTAGAAGAAAAACAACAGGACGGTTTAGCGTCGGCCGAATCATTTTTCGGGTTGAAGTATAGCTGTATACTCCTCCTTGTTAGAAAGTACTTCCACAGCTTTTAAAATATCAGGATTAGAATCGAAACTCGCCTCAATACGCCCGGCCTGATAGTAATAACGACTCACTATCTCATATCTTAGTCGCTTTTTGATCTCCTCTTTGAACTTATCCAAATCCTTTGCTTTGTCATGTAATATCTTCGTTTCAAGAGCTTCGAGATCTTCCTTTATATTTTCATAATATCTTTCTTCTTCAGCATTTTCAATGAGATCAGCAAGTAGATCCTCCGTTTTTGTGGAGTAATCATATTCCTTATCTGATAAGAAATCCACAAACTCACTAAAAAGATTATCATCCACATTAAACTCCTTAGCCGAAACAATTTTTTTAATCTCACTGCGGTAGATCGTCACATAATCAAATATTAACTGCTTTCGCATCAAACTTCGACTGATATTGCTAAGTTTATCATAAATTATCTCCAGGTCGGGAGCAATACCGGCACCATCAAAGACGCTTCTTCCGTTAGCTGTCCAAAACTCTGTTCGCAAAGAATCAGGTATTTTTAAGGCATCTCCATCCTTATTTTTATTAGAATAATCAATCGCCTGAATACATCTGCCACTTGGCACATAATACTTGGCAATAGTGACCTTGAGTCGGTTTTTGTAGGCGATCGGTCGTGTCGTTTGTACCAGCCCTTTTCCAAAAGATTGCCGGCCTATTATAACGCCACGATCCAGATCTTGAATTGCACCCGCCACAATCTCAGAAGCAGATGCAGAAGATCTATTTACCAGAACGACCAGCGGAATATCTGAGTCGCCTCCGCTGTTTAAGGTCGGGTAAATTCTTTCACTCTCAATAATCTTTCCTCTTGTTCTGACTATCTCCTTTCCTTTTTCCAAAAATACATTACAGACATTTATCGCCTCATCGAGTAAACCTCCCTGATTATCTCTCAGGTCCAGTATTACTCCGCTCAGATCCTTGTTTTTCTTTAGCTCCGTTAAAGCATTTAATACGTTCCTGCCAGATTTTTGAGTAAAGGTCGATAGTTTTATATATCCAATTTCATCATTGACCATTCCAAAATAAGGGACATTATCAATGTTTATTTCTTCCCTGACGATCTCAATCATCATTTCTTCATTTGACGGTGGACGTCGAATTAATAAACTGACTTTTGTTCCCTCTGATCCTCGTAGTAGTTTTCTTATATCTTCAGAGTCTTTTTCCTTGGTACTTTGTTCATCTATTTCCAGTATGACGTCTCCCGCCCGTAATCCCGCTTTAAATGCGGCATATCCTTCATAAGGTTCAACAATCACCACATGCTCATCTTTATTTCTTATTCGTGCTCCTATACCCCCATATTTCCCTGTAGTTTGAAAGGTGTAATCCGCAATATCCGCTTCAGAAATGAAATTAGTGTATGGATCCAGCGATTCAAGCATTGCATCAATGCCAGTACGCATCAGTGTACCCGGTTCGATGTCATCCACATATTTTGCGTTCAACTCTTTATATATAGAGGTAAATATTTCCAGGTTTTTCGATATCTCGAAATAATGATCTACAAAAGAATAGGATATGATAATGGAGGTAATTATCAGAACCACCCAAATATTTCTAAACTTTTTTACCGCTGATAGATTCGTTTTCATAACTTTATTATTAATTCAATTATTAAGGTACCGGATCATGTCCATGCCCACCCCAGGGGTTGCAAGATAAGATCCTTTTAAACGCTAAAAAACCTCCCTTAAAGGGGCCATGTTTTCTGATGGCTTCGACACCATATTGCGAACATGTTGGTTCATATCTGCAAGCTCCGGGAAGATAAGGTGATATTATCTTTTTATACCCCTTTATTAATAAAATGAGTATGGAACTAAGAACCCTTAACATGTTTAGTAATTAAACGCTCCATGAACAAGATTATTTTCCCTTCAATCTCTTCATAGGAAATTACTTCTTTTTTAGAGTATATGAACATAATAGCAAATTGCTTACCAGAATTTTCAAGACCATCATATAGCAGTTTCTTATTACGCCTATAAGCTTCGCGCATGCGCCTTTTGAGCAGGTTTCTGTCTACCGCTCGTTTGAATATAGTTTTGGGAACGCTGAAACCGGCCTGAACGGGAGAGAGGGAGTCCAGTTCCATGCTGAGATATATTATCTTAATTGGGGCAATTCTAAGAGCTGTGCCTTTCTCAAACAAGTTAGCTATCGCCTTCCTGCTTGTAAGCCTTTCTGATTTGCTGAAAGTCTGATTTGACAATAGAAATTAATCTGGGGACAACGAGACTCAATAAATCAAGAATTATTTGAGTCCTTTCTCGTCAGATACGGAAAGTTTTTTTCTACCTTTCGAACGACGTCTTGAAAGTAGAGCTTTACCGTTCTTAGAGCTCATTCTCTCTCTAAAACCGTGCTTATTCTTTCTCTTTGTTATAGATGGTTGAAAAGTCCTTTTCATCTCAAAAATTCAAATTAGGCTGCAAATATAATAAATACTTGCGAATGTCAGTAGCCGGAAAAGCTTAAGCTCTATGCTATAAAGCTTATTAGCTGTTCATTGATACAAGAAATTCTTCATTGGACTTGGTACCACGCATTTGGTTAAGTAAGAAATCCATGGCTTCCTCCGGATTCATGTCAGAAAGATGTTTTCTCAAAATCCACATTCGTTGAAGAACATCCTTATCCAGCAGTAGATCCTCTCTTCTGGTACTGGACATGACCACATCAACTGCCGGCCAAATCCTCTTATTAGCGAGTTTTCTGTCGAGTTGCAGCTCCATATTACCTGTTCCTTTAAATTCCTCGAAAATAACATCATCCATTTTCGAACCTGTTTCTGTTAGCGCGGTCGCAAGAATGGTTAAGGAACCACCATTTTCAATTTTTCTTGCTGCACCAAAAAACTGCTTTGGCTTATGTAATGCGTTTGCTTCAACTCCACCCGATAACACTTTACCTGAAGCAGGCGATATTGTATTGTGTGCCCTGGCTAACCTTGTTATTGAGTCAAGCAGAATTACTACATCATGACCACACTCAACAAGTCGTTTTGCTTTTTGAAGAACCATCGCAGAAACCTTGACATGTCGTTCCGCAGTTTCGTCGAATGTAGATGAGATAACCTCTGCATTCACACTTCTTTTCATATCGGTTACTTCTTCAGGACGCTCATCGACCAGTAAAATTATTAAGTAAACCTCAGGATGGTTTTTGGAGATAGCATTTGCCACTTCTTTGAGTAATACTGTTTTACCCGTTTTGGGTTGTGCCACTATCAGGCCACGTTGTCCTTTACCTACAGGTGTGAATAAATCAATAATTCTCGCAGAATAATTTTCATTCATTCCTTCCGCCAGGTTAAACTTTTCTTCCGGAAAAAGTGGAGTTAGGTAATCAAACGGTACTCTGTCTCTTATTTCATTAGGACTTTTACCATTAATTGCAGCCACCTTCAATAATGCAAAATATTTCTCTCCTTCTTTGGGTGGTCTGATAATACCATTAACCGTATCTCCGGTTTTTAAACCAAACAATTTTATTTGCGAAGGTGATACATAAATATCATCCGGCGAGGTTAAGTAGTTATAGTCAGATGATCTCATGAATCCATACCCATCGGGCATGATCTCCAAGACACCTTCATTCTCCAGGACTCCATCAAAATCTGTCAATATCTCCCTACCTTCTTTGGGTGCTCCATCCTTCTTTTCAGGTGGCCTGATTGGTGGTGCTTTAGCTTTAGGAGCATTAACCACAGGTGCTTCCTTCGGTAATGTCTTTTCTGCAGGAGCTTTAGCCGGAGCTTCCTCAATTGGTAATTTGTCTGCCGGTACCTTGCTTGGTGCGGGCTTGGGTTTAGTAACCGCAGCTTTCGGTTTCCTTTTCTTTACAGGTGCTTCTACAGCCTTGCTTTCGCTTGTCACCGGTGGGGTTTCAATGGGTGTTACAGATTGCATATCGAGGATCTTGTAGACTATTTCCTCTTTACTCAGATCCTCTATTTCTGGAATCACTAGCTTTTCAGCTATGTCTTTTAATTCCGGTAGGAGCATTTCGTTTAGTTGTAAAATATCATACATGTTCAGTTTGTTTATTTTTAAGTCTTAAAGAAGTGATGTCACAAGACAAAATAGCATGCCATTAAAATCATTTTCAAGTATAAATGCACTTCTATAATTCTCTATAATTTTGGAATAATTCGAGGAGTGTATAAAATGTTAGGTATATAAACCAAATGCCGGTTGACGATTCAAAGTTTGGAAAGTGATTATATACCTGGCCTGAAATGATTTGAGGCTGTAATGTGAAACTTCTTATTTTAAATATTTATAGTTGAAAAAATTATGGTCTATTAATGGGAAATATCTTGATCGGTTAAACCAGATGAATTGTAAATACGGTTAGAGAGTGTGAATTAGAAACAGTAGAAATGCACTGAGATGTGTTGCAAATATACACTTATTCTCACAAATGCCAAATAATTAATGATAATAACAGTTTCTGTACTCAATGTCTTAATTTTAGAAAAATTAAATTAAAATGCTGCTAGTTAAATATTTAAGAGAACATACCAAGGAAGCGATCGAAGGTCTTTCTAAAAGAAAATTGGATGCAGAAGGACTTATCAAAGACGCTATAAATGCCGATGATGAAAGAATAAAGTTGCAGCAAGAAAAAGATGAAGTATTATCCGAATCAAATCAGATATCGAGTAAAATTGGAGACCTATATAGCAAAGGTGAGAAAGATGAAGCTGAAAAATTGAAAACTGAATCAAAGGTTCTCAAAGAAAAAGCAGGTGTGCTTGAAGAAAGTTTTACAAACGCCGAAGCAAGATTAAAGGACATCCTGATGAATATTCCGAACATTCCGCATGGAGACGTACCGGCCGGCAAAGGAGACGAGGACAATGAAATATTCAAGGAGGCTCAGAATATGCCTGACAATATTGAGGGAGTTCCCCATTGGGAGCTAGCCGAAGAGTATAACCTGATCGACTTTGAATTAGGAAGTAAGATCACCGGAGCCGGATTTCCTGTCTACCTGGGTCAAGGGGCAAAATTACAAAGAGCTCTGATTAATTTTTTTCTGGATAGCGCGGTCAAGGAGGGTTATACAGAAATAGAACCACCCTTGATGGTAAATGAAGAAAGTGCTTTTGCAACAGGACAGTTACCTGATAAAGAAGGACAGATGTATCATGTACCGGTAGACAACCTCTATCTTATACCTACGGCAGAAGTTCCATTGACCAACCTCTATAGAAATGTAATTCTAAATGAAGATCAGTTTCCAATCAAATTAACCGGGTATACGCCCTGTTTTAGAAGAGAAGCGGGCTCCTACGGTAAGGATGTTAAAGGATTAAACCGGATTCATCAATTTGATAAAGTTGAGATCGTTCAAATCCAACACCCTAATGAATCTTACAAGATCCTGGATGAAATGAGAGACTATGTAGAAAACCTGCTGCAACAACTTGAACTGCCTTACAGAATATTAAAACTTTGTGGCGGAGATCTGGGAACCGCTTCAGCATTTACGTACGATATGGAGGTTTATTCTGGTGCACAGGAAAAGTGGCTTGAAGTTAGTTCAATTTCAAATTTTGAAAGTTATCAGGCAAATAGATTAAAACTGAGATTCAAGGACAAGGAGTCGAAAAAGACACAATTAGCACATACACTTAACGGGAGTGCGTTGGCCTTGCCAAGGATTGTAGCATCTTTATTGGAGAACAATCAAAGCAAAGAAGGTATTAAAGTACCCAAAGTGCTGCATAACTATACTAATTTCGATATGATCCTAAAGTCAAATTCATAGGTCCTGTATTCTAAATTTTTTTGTACTTCATTTGAACCTAACCCTCGGTATATTTAAACCCAACCGGAACCTCTTGGTCCTGGCTTTCATTGAAGGCGCGGCGGTCATGGCCGTAGAATTGTTTGGAGCTAAAATGATCTCCCCTTTCTATGGAAGCTCGCTCTATGTTTGGTCCGCTGTGATTGGCGTTACACTGGGTGGATTAGCAGTAGGATATTTTATTGGCGGTAACTTGTCTACCTCATCGCCGGGGAAGAATACCTTATACCTGATCTTGATACTTTCGGCTTTACTTGTTGCACTCATGCCCTTCTCTTCTAAACTCATTATGGAGAGTACATTAAATATGGAAATTAGAACCGGTATATTTATTTCGTGCATCGTATTTCTTTTACCACCACTCATAACATTTGGGATGGTCTCCCCCATGATCATTCAGTTGCTTTCACGCGATTTGGCAGAGGTAGGAAAGGCAGCTGGATTTGTTTACGGGATTTCAACCGTTGGAGGGATAATCGCAACTTTTAGCTTTGCATTTTACGTGATCCCTTATCAAGGAACGCTAATAAGCGCTTTAGCTACGGCAATCGCTCTGTTTATTCTGCCTGCTTTATTATTTATTCTAAAACGGTAGGAAGGCCAAATTATAACTTAATAAACTTCGATTGTACAATTTCTCCTGTGGAATCTTGCAGCGTAACAAGATAGAAACCCGGCAGTAGCTCCGAGATATTCAAGTGAACCTCGTTCAACCCTATTCCTGCGATAGTGGATCCTTCATATAATTTTTCTCCTATAAGATCATAAACGGATACCGAAACTACCTGTGATTGGGAACTGGCAAAGGTGAGGTTGAGTCTCCTGCCCGCCGGTACAGGATAAATCTTGCTAAGAGAAAGTCCTTCATCGTATTTAAAATACACTCCCAGGACCTCTGTATACCAAACCTCTCCCGCTAAATTGGTTTCCTTCAATCGATAATAGTTGGCTCCAAAAGCCGGAGAGTAGTCGAAGGCAACATAATCCTGCTGTTCAATACTATATCCCTGCGCTTCCACAATTGCAATTGGTTCAAAGTCCACACCGTTCAATGACTTTTCAACTGTGAAATAATCGCTGGCAACCTCAGAAACTGTCGTCCAATCTAATTGTACTATATCATCTGTTTTAGTCAACTTAAAACTTATAATTTCCACGTTTAAAGGAGGGGTGCAAAGACCACCTTTGCCGCTTGCCAATAGCCAGTCTGAGTATGTTGAAACTGCGCTAACTGTTGCACCATCCGAAGCACTTGTACCTCCTATACTATCCCACTTGGTGGTAGAAGTATTCCAACGATATGTTTTAATACCTGAGATTGACCCCACTTCCGTCGAAGTGGCCTTGAACGTTATTGTCGCCGTAGGCGACCCTGTTGGATCAAGTTGATAAAACCTGTTTACAGTCGTCGTATCATCATTCACCGCATCACCATCCACATCTACATCTGAAACACTATTTGGTGAAGAAGGAAATGGCGTATTCTCACATTCCACTCCATAGGTAGCCACCTTCATACTATCGGCACTGCCTGCACTTACATTAAAGGTCAAAGGAATATAATTGGTGTTATCATACCCAAATGGAAAAACAAATGAACCGGTTTGGGAACCGATATACCAATTAAGGATACCTGTGTTATCTTCTACCTCGCTGCGCAAATAACCACTGGTCCGTGTTACAGCAGTCGTTGCATCTTTTTCCACCGTGACAGTAGAACCACCACCATTACCCGGTGTATGATCTGTATCCAAATTCAATTCACCGGTTTGCAGATCGAGGAGCGTGCGAATATAAACATTGGATGAAGTTGGGTACACATACTCCGTATTTGCTGCACCGGCGAAGTTAATTTCCAAAATTCCATACTTATGCTGCGTTGATGTGTATGATCCGGTAAGGCCTGTCAGTATTTGGTTGTCAACACCGTAATATTCAACTATGCTGTTTGCATCCAGACTGAAGTCCATGTTGTTTGAAGATTTAACACATGAAGTGGTGGAGCCATGAAACCCGTTCACATTCATTGTCCGTATCTCTGCACCGGATAGAACTTCCATGCCCGAATTTGTTGCGGTTCCATTTGAATAGATCTGATTTGTATCCATTATCACGACAGCAGTATTCTCTATCGAGAAGTAATCAGTACCCACCGTGGAATGCGAAGCTACCTGGATATCACCACTAGCCACCAAAAGTGTACACCCACCTTTCACATACTGTTTGACCTGTTGTATATCGTGCCCGGAAGTGCGGGTAAAACTCATAGCTCCAGTTTTATTGAAATTCAACTCACCAAATGTCGAAGAGGTTCCTGCCCCTGCCCGGGTCATTGTTCCCGAGGAGCCAATCGCATAATTTGAGCCCTTTAAAGTGATAACATGGGTTGAGGTGCTGGAGGAGTTATTATCAAAATTCAAAGTACCTGCGGAATGCGTGAAATCACCGTTTACAGTCATACTCACAATATCGCTTGTGGCATTACTACTATTATTATGCATATAGAAAGTCCCTCCACTTTGCTCAAATGAACCAACTACGTTGACAGTACCAATCCCATCCCTACCTTTTAATGTTGTTGTTCCGCCGGATATTTCTACGCTCCCAAAACTAGCGGTGAGCGAATCATCCTTTTCGGAAAAAAGAAATGTACCGCCGCTAACTACCAGCGAATCGGTAACATCAAAAGTTACATTATGCGTTGCCGTAGCAATATCGCTCCAGTTAAACCTGTTATTTCCTCCGCTAACGCGAAGATCTCCAACAATATCCACATCCGTATCCCCATATCCTACATTCGGTTTAAACAAGGCGCTTGCATTCCCGCTGATGATCATATTCCCACCCACGTCGAAATCGACATTTGCCGTTGTGGTTACTCCCGACACAACTCCAAGTCCTACAAATTTTATGTAATCAGATGAGGATCCAAAATTTATGTTAAAGTCATTTGTCACATTTAAAGTTATTGTAACGTTTGCATGCCGCGAATAGCTAACCATGAATGTACCGCCATCAAAATCAATTTCGCCAATATTCATTGTAACCGCACCACAGGCACTCAATGTATTATAATAAGAACCCCGGAAATCACCTGATGTTTGATTCAGTATTCCGCCTACCGTTATATCACTGCTGCCGGTTCCAAAATATATACCGTAAACATTAGACGACGTGGTAATTGTCATGTTACCGGTAACCGTTAATGCAGAATTGCCATTTCCATTATAAATTCCATAAAACTGAGTGGTTCCACTAATTGTCAGATTACCAGTAATGGTGATTGTGCTATTACCGCTGCCACTATAAATTCCGTAAAAGATGCCTGATGAAACATCGCAGTCACCGGTAATATTCAGGGTAACATTTCCGGAACCATTATACTGGCCATAAAACCTGAATCCTCCCATAGTTAGGGTATCAATATTTACAGTAAATGATCCTCCGTGAGTTCCACTATGGCCATATAACCTGGAAATATCCTCCATGACGATATTCCCAAATGTTGTATTCGATATCGATCCGGATTTATCCAACACTATATACGCCCCGGTTCCATTAGCTGTCGAACCCAAGATAAATGTGCCCAGTATTTGATTTGTTTCAAATAAATTATTCTGATTCCATTCGTAAATGAATGGCGTACTCTCAGTGCTTAAAAACGTAACATTTCCAAAATTGCCTGAAACGCCTGTCGGAAATGGCGTACTCCAGCTACCCCATTCGCTGACAATGATCGTACTATTAGCATCAAAACTTTCTGTGCCATTAAAAATCGTCGTCGAAGCTGCTGATGAATTATTGTGATTATATGTTCCTCCGGAATTCAAGACAAAATAACCGGATATGGTTAAAGCAGCATCACCATTTAAAGTCGATCCATTCTCTACAACTATGCTCTTGCATGAAGAAGCACCATCCACCGTAACGGTAAAACCTGCAGTGATTTCAACGCTGTCACAACTAGTGGGAACACTGCCGCCACTCCAGGTAGATGTACTACTCCAGTTCCCGGAAGCGATCACAGTAGTCGCTCCAGACCCACCGGTTCCTGTCAAAGTTCCATGTACCGTTCCGGTAGAAACACCTGAGGCATTAAAAGTACTCGATGCACTAAAAGTAATATCACCTGAGCCCGCGGAGTTTGCTTTAAATTCTATTCCGGAAATTGTAAAATTATCTTTGCTTCCGTTGCCGCCGTTGCAGTTATTATCTGTAGTTAGGGTTATAGTAATCGTAGTAGTTGTAACCGAAATACTCACGCAGGTGAGATCTCCTCCTGAACAGCTAAGACTACCCACCCCTGAGTTAAACTCAAAACCGGAAGGTATATCCAGTATGTATGTTAAGCTGGATTGTCCGGAAGGAAAATCGCATTTCTGAAATTCTGCAATATTAATATCTGCTAATGTCGCGTAGCCTGCACCTGCGCATATCGATCCCGAAGCAGTTGTTATCGTCACTGCAGCATACGAGTTACTGAAATTTATGATGTACAATCCTATGAACAGGCAGAGCAGGATGAGCCTTAATTTACGCTTAAATATGAATGACTTGAGGGCCTTCATAATTGCATTGTGTTTGCTCTTCTAATTATTCAGTTTTTGGTTTAAATCCCTCCTCCACTTCTTTTCGCGTTATACTTGAATGTGCGAATGAATCGCGATATACGTATCTACCACTTGAATCTTTGAATTTTTGTAACTCGAAAGCAGGAGCACTATCTGTGCTCAAATTATTCCGGTATGCCACCTGATCTTCCTGGGTAACCGGAATTAAAATTCTTTCAATAATTTCTACTTTTTTTGTGTCTACCCCGGATGAGGTGACATTTTGCGTAAAACCCGGTACAACCGCGCATAGCATAAAAATTCCTGTAAAGCTTAGTGCTCCAATATTTAGAGTCAGTTTTCGCATCGGATATACAATAATGACCTATTCAAATATAAGATTATTTAGCTAAAAGCAAAATTTTTAACTAACAGAGTGTGACTAACTCAGTAGACAGCACAAGCTCAATACAAAAAGAATAGCTGGGATAGAGAAGACCTTATTGCTTGAAAAACTTGAGGGCGGTTGGCCTCTTATCGCCGGAGATAAAATAAAGCCCCTGTGGGAAATTAGAAATGTCAATGCTTTTGGTTGTACCTCGGTTAAGTTGAACTTTTAATACTTCTCTGCCAATTAAATTATAAATACCGATCATGAGATCCTGATCCACCGAAATCACTAGATTATCATTAACAAGATTAGTAAGTAATGAGAACTTCATTTCAGACTCAACACCATGACCATCATTAACATCGGTTATCGAAGTCACAGTTACTTGCTTTGAAATGGTATCAAAACAAGAAGTATCTCCACCGTATGCGTTCAGTTTTACAGTAAATGTACCGATTGATTGGTAAATATGCGTGGGTGAAGCAGCTGTTGATGTATTGGAATCGCCAAAATCCCATTCATAGGAACTTGCTGAGGAACTTTGATTCGTAAAATCCACAGTCGATGCTGTAACCATAAAAGTAAAATCAGGAATTATTGTATCTGTGTGAACCGGCAGAATCATAAAATCGTAATCAAAATTTGGGTCACCTGTTGCGATGTTCTTAAACCAGGTACTCGCCTGTTTGATTAATATAAGGTTCTTTAATTGCCCGTCGGGTGGACTATTATGCTGAATGAAAAAATCGTCAGAGCCGGCAAACTTCGGTTCTATCGAAATAATAATATCAGCGCTCACACTCACAGGAGAACTAAAAAATGCCTCGACCATGTACGGTACAGAAGCAGAATCCAGTGTTACCGTTACCTGGCCAAGTTTGACACCCGGTAACCCGACGTTTTCATCATAAATGATCACGTTCACGTCATTACCTGCTACACCTGTTGCAGGATTTGCCCTTCCCCAAAACTGAACAGATGTAATGTCATCGTTAATACCATTGTACCGTTGGGCAAATGCCTGATATATTCCGCTTACTATATGTTCTTCACCGGTCCCCGATGTGCGAAGGATCGGACCGCTGTCCAATAGTCCCGAACAGTTGACAGTCAATGCTTGTTGTTGCCAAGAATTGACCTGTTGAGAATATATCTCATTACTACACAACAAAAAGAAAAGTAACAATAAAGAAAAGAATTTCACCCTGGAAGTAATCAAGCCCTGCTAACCTAGAATTTTACAATTTTTGTTTGGCGATGGTGGTTGCCCTGTTCCATAACGAGTGTATACATGCCTGAGGCAGACAAGCCGGTTAGGTCAAGAGTACAGTAGTAAACACCTTTACCCATAGAAGTTATATTCTGTGTTAATACTACTTTACCATTCATATCATACAGATAAATTACTGCATCCTCTTGTCTGGAAGAGATAAACATGATATTAACATAATCGTGAGCAACAGTTGGGTATGCATGTAAGGTTTCGCCACCGCTATAATACACAGCAATTATCTTAGAAACTGATTGCTTACCGTTGTTGTCTACCTGTCGCAGTCTATAGTAATTTAAACCGAAAAATGGCCACTTATCCATCAAACTATAATTAATTTCTTCCAGCGAATTTCCTGCACCGTTAACATATCCAACAGTCCAATAATAGTTTGCGAAACCATCTTCACTTGTTTCCACTTCAAAATAATCGTTATTCAATTCAGAAAAAGTCGTCCATTCCAGTTGAATCCCATTGTCAACGCTAACGCCCGTGAAGCTGCCTAACGCTATCGGAAGTGGAGTAGATCCTGTTCCAATGCTAAACGGCCCCCATGCAGATAGAGCAGAATTCGAAATTGCAGAAGCACTCGAATAAGTGCCTGTATATTCATCATACGCGGCCCCATTCCAATGTTTTATAGTGTCGGGGTTAACTAGTCCACTTTCTTCAGCCGATGTAAAAGCAAAATCGCAAATGGCCGTTGCGCTTGGTGCAGCAATTGTCCACCATCTATCAACCCAGTTCGTGGGATCCGCAGGTGTTCCGGCTCCACTTGGTAATGGTGTATTATCTGTTGCAGTATGCCATGTAGTTAATTCTACATCCACGGCTGCAGTGCTCTTGTTAAATACAAAAGGAATATATGTTGAGCTATAACCAAATGGGAATGTGTAATCCGTTCCTGTTGTGCCATCCATTTCCCATCTCACGATGCTGGATTCACTTTCGCTCAGTATATAACCGGCACTTCGTGTGATTCCACTTGTTGCACCGTTAGTTACTATGATCCGCTCACTGCTCAGATCGAACTCGCCATTATCCAATGCAAGTACGCTTGTTACGGTGAGGTCACCGCTCATACTCGCATCCCAATCTGACAGAGTTACACCTGAGCCGGTGTTATCTATGGTAAGCGTATAGACCGTTGTATCTGTGGGAGTTGTTGTAAATACGTTTGTTACTTGTGCAGAAGTACCGTTATAAACATAATTAGCAAGTGAACTATATGTTCTTGTTCCCGCAACCTGCACATTACCTGAAGCTGCTGCATCGGTGATTCCATCAGCGCTTCCAATTCCTAATGTACCGCCTGATTGAAGATCAAAAGCTCCGGCACCTTCAACAGGATAGGTGCTGCAATTTAACCTGCCCCCACTTTGTACATCTATACTTCGCCCACTTTCAATATCGCCCATTGTGGTTCCGGATAAAGTAACCGTTTTACCGCTCTTAATAAAAGTATTACATAATGTGACCGTGCCGCCTGTTTGCTCCCAGGTTACTGAAGCCGTACCGCCATCAAGATTAATTTGAGAATCTCCACCCGTTGCCTTATCAAAATTCCAGATACCGCCGGTAATTTCTATATTACCGCCAATTGTTAGAATGGTGAGCGCACTACTGTTTCCAGAGACGTAGTCATCAAATTCACCATCAGACATGATAAAGTCGCCTGTGACATTTACGGTAGACGTATTATTATTTGGAGCAGGGGGTCCAATACCACCGGCACCGTCACCAACTCCCGCAAACCAGCCGCCTGTGAATATCA
>JACZTA010000048.1 GCA_022573915.1 Bacteroidota bacterium
ATCACATTAAATAAAGTGTAATCACCTCCCCATATCAGAGATTGCGTTTGCCATGAAGGAGTGGGTGATAAAGTGTTCGAAGGCCATTGAGTTCCACTTGAAGCACAAGTACAAGCAGCATAAATATTCTCAAACGAGAATATAAGAATGAATAACAATGTTAGAAAACTAGCCTTTCGTATCATATTGGTTTCTAAAATTCTTTAACCATCGGATCATATGCCCGAACAATCTATTAGGACTAAATCTTGACATTTGCAACATGGTTTTCTTTAATCAATATATAACACTCAAATCCGATTGTTATAATCATTTGATGATAACAATTTTTTTAATACCTACTGTTTGTCCTTCAACCAGCATTTTACATGTGTAAATTCCTCCGGTTAAATTATTGCCATTGTACGAAACTTTATGTATTCCTGCCTGCTGTCTCATGTCTACTATAGTTGCAATCTCTGAACCAAAAAGATTATATATTTTTATTATAACAGAACTACTTTGCTCTAGATCATATGAAATTTGAAATTCAGAGTTAGAAGGGTTGGGATAAACTGAAAGTGAAAATTCATTAGTATTGAAGTTGTCAATAATTCCCGATGGTTTAACTGTAATTGTAACGCTGTCAATATCCGAACACCCGTTCGAATCTATAACAGTGACTGTATAAGTAGTGGTCGAATCTGGAAATGCAAGAGGATCGGAAATACTAGGACTGTTCAAACCTGTAGATGGGCTCCATAAATAAGTCACTCCACCTGTTGCATTTAACATTGTGGTATCTCCTTCAGTAATAGTCGTGTTCAAACCGGCGTCTGCAATTGGTAATGGGTTAACAGTAACTATAACAGCATCTACATCTGTCCCGCACGTATCGGAAACTGTTACAGTATAAGTTGTAGTTGCTGTAGGATTTGCATATGGATTTGCAATAGTGGAATCATTCAAACTGTTCCCTGGACTCCAACTATATGAGGTTCCCCCAATTGCAGTTAACTGAATAGAATCACCTAAACAAATACTTGTATCATTTCCTGCAATTGCATCTGGCATAATAGTTATAAGTACATCATCCATATCTTTGCAGCCGTTTGTATCCGTAATGGTAACGGTATATGAGGTGGTCGAAGTTGGAAATGCGATAGGATTGGAAATATTAATGTTGCTTAGCCCTGTTGATGGACTCCATAAATAAGTGCCACCACCGCTTGCAGATAATTGTATAGAGTCACCTAAACATATACTCACATCACTTCCGGCATTCGCGGTAGGAAGCGGATTTACGGCGATAGCTACATCATCAGTATCTTTACATCCATTAATATTAGTAACCAAAACTGTATAAGTTGTTGTCGACGTAGGAAACGCAAGAGGATTGGCAATAATAGTGCTACTCAATCCTGTAGAAGGGCTCCATAAATAAGTATTTCCTCCAGTTGCAGTTAATTGAATAGAGTCGCCTGAACAAATAGTCGTGTCACTTCCGGCATTGGCTGTAGGTAGAGAATTCACGGTTACTATAATATCATCTATATCTTTACACCCAAATGTATTTGTAATAGCAACTGTATATGTGGTACTTGTTGATGGAAACGCAATAGGATTTGATATAGTTGTGTCGCTTAATCCTGTTGATGGGCTCCATAAATAAGTACCACCACCGCTTGCAGATAATTGGGTAGAGTCACCTATACATATACTCGAATCACTCCCGGCATTAGCTGTAGGTACAGGATTTACAGTTATAACTACGTCATCAGTATCCGTGCATCCATTCGTATCAGTAACCAAAACAGTGTAAGTAGTATTTGTGGTAGGAAACGCCAGAGGATTAAAAATACTAATGTTACTCAACCCCGTTGATGGGCTCCATAAATAGTTACTGCCTCCTGTAGCCGCTAATTGAGTGGAATCTCCAGAACAAATAGTCGAATCACTTCCGGCGTTAGCAATGGGTAATGGATACACGGTTATCGTTATAGAATCTACATCCTGACATCCATTATTTGAGACCGTAACATAATAAGTAGTGGTACTGGTTGGGTTTGCAATTGGGTTTGAAATAGTCGTATCAGTCAGATTGCTAGTTGGCCACCAGCTATAAGTGCCTCCACCTGACGCTTTTAACTCGGTGGAATCTCCAAAACAAATAGTGGTATCATTTCCAGCATTTGCTGTCGGCATTGATGCACAGTATTTTATCGTAACAAAATTTTCATTGGTTGAACTATTTACCGAATAACCAGTCAAGAAAATATTATTATATATATCCTTTTGCAGTGCAGTCGCAAAATCATCTTCATTTGTACCTCCATCATAGTCAACTGCCCATTGTTGAGCACCGCTATTATTATATTTTATTGTGGTAATATCTTTAGCACTAGAGCTTTTGGCCGAATAGCCGGTTACATATAGATTGGGGCTGGATAGGTTATCAATGGCAAATGACGTAGCAACGTCATCTCCATTACCTGAACCATTGTAAGTAGTTGCCCATTGTTGAGCACCTGATGAATTATATTTTATAGTTACATAATCATTGTTAACCGCAGCAGATGTATCCACGTCAGTATAACCAGTTACATAAACATTTCCCGATGCGTCTACTTTAAGATCATTACCCCCATCAATTCCGTTACCTATTCCGTTATAGGAAACATCCCAAGTTATATTAATTAGAGAGGGAGGGTACTTAACCGTGTGTATATCATCGTCGTCGTTCCGACCCGTTATATAGATATTTCCAGAATTATCTACTACAATACTTGTGGGAGTTGATGTTAACGTTGGAGTTGTACCGGTATAAATACCCATTCCTCCGTAACCTCCTGATGGCGTATACTTATATGTAATGTACAAATATGTACTTTCTCCAGTTACGTAGACATTAGCAGTATTGTCTACCGTAATAGCATACGCTTTATCGACATTACCAGCCCCAACGTTTTCTCCCGCAGTCCATTGTACTACGCCACTTGTATTATATTTAATGGTGACATAATCCTCCTTGCTTCCTCCAAATTCATAATCAATACTATAACCAGTCACATAAACGTTCCCTGAATCATCCACAAAAATAGCTGTAGCAATATCATCCAAATTGGCTGAACTATTGTTAAATCTCTTCACCCACTGTTGTACTCCGATGGAGTTATATTTTATTGTTGCATAATCATATCCAGTTCCACTACCCTTGCTTTTACCAGTAACGTACACATTACCCGAACTATCCACTCCAATCGCTGCAGGATAATCTTCTAGATTGCCAGTTCCATTATAGTGCCTCATCCATACCGTATCGCCGAAAGTATTATATTTAATCGTGACATAATCAACGCTGGAAGTTAAGAGATCGCTTGAACCAGTAACGTAAACATTCCCATCGTCATCTATGGCGACATCATAAGATTTTTCAGTAGCATTTAATGAACCATTGTAATTAACAGCCCATTGTATTGTCGGTTGTGCAATCGTAATATTTGAAAAGATGATTCCAATAAATAGAAAGAAAGCGCAACTAATCATATTTATTTTCATAATTATGATATTATAGAATGTCATTTATTAGTCAAATAGATGGTTAATGATTTAGATGAGTCACGAAAAGTTAGGGTATAAAAATAGCAATATTCAAATGAATAAGAGAGCTTATGTATTACTTAAATAAAAGTACGCATCAACTAGTTTTAGAACTATATTAAGGCGTTATTTATCATCTATAGAAATAATGTGGATGAACCGCATTAATTCGAATAAGCTTTAACACTAATTTGAATCAATTGTCATTATTTCGAATTAATATTCATCAATGACATTAACCTGAATTAATGTGGAATCTAACATTGCAAATTACAGCTATGAGTTATATTTCTATTTATATATCTCTATTGCAATTTACTTAACTATTTGTCTTTATTAGCTTTTACAGGTTTTTTGGACTTTAACCGCTTCTGGGTGGTGAAGGTGGATGTTTTGAATAATAATGCCGAATAGATAGAAGAACACTTGGATCGAGAAGATATTTAAAAAAGCAAAAGAATGCCTAACCTCAGAGATAAAAAAATATTTTCATGATTCTACATTGCCACTCTGTAAGATGAGAGGATTGACTGCATCACCGGAGGTTGCTTGTATATTAGCTGTCATTGAAGCATCAGCGTTTTTCGTAAAAAATTCAAAAGAGATAAGGCGGCATAACGAGGGGATATTAAAAGAAGTTATGGGCTTATGCACATGATTTAGAAAGTAAAATTCCCTTCGGCCATTTCTAGTTTGTAATTTGTTTTACCTATGTTTTACCCACAAATAAAAAAAGCTTGCAACGCCATGAATTACAAGCTTTTATGAAATATATGCGCGATCCCGACAGGATTCGAACCTGTGACCCACAGCTTAGAAGGCTGTTGCTCTATCCAACTGAGCTACGGGACCGACTTTATTAATTATTTCACTTTCAGCATCCCCCATCAATTTCGCAAGTATCGATTCGCGTCCACCGAATCCGCCGTCTGGCGGAGAAGGTGGATCCAACTGAGCTACGGGACCGGAAGAATGTTCAATGTTCAAAGTTCCATGTTTCGAATGATTTAGGCGAAGAGCTCTGAAAATACTCTGCTTTGAACGTTGAACGTTGAACAAATCCCCACAAAACTAATTAATCTGCCAAACATGCAACAGTCCTGATTGATTTTTATAAATTTGATTGAAAGCTCGCTTAATGAATCCATCTTTATTCGATGAACCTAAAACTCCTGTAAAATCTCTTGATCCGGATATTGAACCGAGTTGGAAATCAGCCTTGATGGAGGAGTTCCAAAAACCCTACTTCGCGGAGATCAAAGCTTTCCTGCTCAAAGAACGGGAAGACGGAAGAACCGTATATCCCAGGGGAAAAGAAATATTCAATGCTTTTAATTCCACTCCTTTCGATCAGGTCAAGGTGGTGATCATCGGGCAGGATCCATATCATGGTAAAGGACAGGCACACGGACTTTGTTTTTCCGTACCGGATGGCATCGCTCCCCCACCCAGCCTGGTGAATATTTATAAGGAAATAAATGATGACTTAGAAATACCGGTACCTTCCTCCGGAAATCTTTCCTCGTGGGCAAAACAAGGGGTGTTGTTACTAAACGCTATCCTCACGGTGAGAGCGGGGCAAGCTGCTTCACATCATGAGGCAGGATGGGAAAGTTTTACGGACGCTGCAATTCGACAGTTATCTGAAAAAAAAGAAGGTATCGTATTTCTACTATGGGGAAAATACGCGCAGGATAAGGCGCTTATCATTGATGGAGCCAAACATCATATGCTCATGGCGCCGCACCCCTCTCCCTTTTCAGCTAATAGCGGGTTCTTTGGATGCAAACACTTCTCACAGGTAAATGAGCTTCTCGAAAAGCAAGGAATGAAACTCATTGATTGGGCAGTTTAATCTGCTCCTTGCGAACATTGCGTCTTTCGTTGCGACCTTTGCGGTTATCTTATACTAATTTTAACCGCGAAGTACGCAAAGGTTACGCGAGGAGCGCAAGGAAGGAAAATTAAGTAGATGTGAGGTAACTTATATTCGATTAAGGAATGTCTTGTGTCTTGACCTTCCCAAACGCCCAATTAATTCCAAACCGCATAGCAATGTTCTTGCTTCGGCGTGGATAAAACATTCCAATCAGATTGTCTCCAATAAAGTACATTTGGAATGGACCTCCGTTGAGAACGGCGCTGAAACCGAAATTTAAGGCACTCCGGTTCTTATACGACCAGGTCAGGCCGGGAGTGAATACCTTCCATATCTTCCTGTCAATGGCTACGGTTACCGCAGGGTGCAAGCCGTCAAAACCAAAACCATAGAGTAACAGACCCACTGTCGAAAGCGAATCCAGTTTCATCCTTCCACTAATATATATCTGGGGAGTGAGCTTTGTCTTATAACTAACATTAGTCGTATCAAAACCAAACTCTGCGGCGAGGGTATCAAAGATAGCATCTAAATTAATTGTATCTGACTGAACAAAACTGCTAACGCTGATACCATCAAATGATATAGTTCCGTCACTTCTGTAGTTCTCAACATTATCTTTCCAATTAATCACACCCCAATCAATGACGCTGGCTGCGAAGAGATACTTGTTGTTTAAATTATAGGTTGCACCAAGGTCTATTGCATAACCGGGATTCTGCTCGTTATAAAAGATCTTTCCCACGTCAAGCGAAGGATTTACCAAACCGGAGGTGTTGATGATATAATCAGATGTAAATGTCAGTTCATAAAAGTTGGATGAAGTGGCCAAACCAATATCGCTGGATTGGGTTGAGAAATCGGCAATACCGTTCAAGTACTTAAATTTTGCGCCCACCGTAAATGCGTCAAACTCATATCCTACTCCCAGATAATATTGCATATAGGTTGCAGCATTAACAGCCAGCCCCAGCTGCATTGTATCTCCTACAAAAGCACCGTTACCATTCCAAAGCAGATCGAAAAAGTCATTGGTATATTTAAAATTAAACGCGAATTTTTGAGTAGCCCCTAAGGTAAAATACAACGGCTTTATCTTAAATCCCACAGTAAGTAAATCAAGATCAAAATGCATATAAATGAAATTATTATCTCTCATTTTACTTATCGCATTATCAATATCAAGTGTCAGCGAATCATCCTGATCGCGCGGAACAAATACGTCATTGTACGTAAAACCGGTATTTGCGAAGTTAAATACACCACCGGGTATAGGCAGGAGTAAAGAAAAATTGATCTTCTCTTCCGGAAAAAGAGCCGGGTTGGTAAAATTAATTTGCTGCACATCACGAACAAAATGCAGACTCAGTTCTTGCTGGGCAGTCCCAACTTTAGCTAAGCATACAATAAACAACATTATGGAGATAGTTCGTTTCAATCCTATCCGGTTTTCTTTTTATTAAATTATCTGCTTATTCTTTTTTAGTTAAATCAAACTTGAATCCGGCTTTAATACCCAGATTCACCTGTACAAAATAATCTGAATAGAGTTTTATCGGTGTGGTACCGTTATCAATTGAGGATAACCTTGCTTTTAATATTAGCTTATTGGCTTTTTTAATTTCTGCAAAGCGTGTTTGATTATAAAACACCTCGGTCCGTTTTGTTGATGGATTATTCACACGCCCATTACCATCGATGGTTCCGGAAACAAGCAGGTTTTCATCACTGTCAAACAAGGAATCAATATGTATATAATTATTTGGTCCCACCGAATCAACAAATATCAGTTGTAAACCAACATCCAGTGGAAATCCATTTTCCGTCACCAGGACAAAAGTGGCATACTGTATCACCTCTAATAACTGTATGTTCAAATCAAATGTATCCTGAACCACAATACTTGTGATCCTTCCGTGCAACGGAAACGCAACATCCACACTTACCGAGATATAGCTGCTGTCGGTTACGAAATCAATATTCCCCTGGTTACCTGCAGAATTTCCAACCACGCTCACACCATAACGGATTGAATAAGGGGAAGTTGCTATTACTTGTGATAGATTTGAGTTGTTCTTATCCATGTTTATCGTCGTGCGTTCCAGATCGCCAACTGCCGGGTACAGCGGATAATTAAGAACAATCGAATCGTTTAGCGACCCGGGCATAATAAGATTTGTTACTACTCCATTATTATTTATTGCATTGAGTATATTGAAATTAGCAGTGATGGGAAAGCCATAGGAATTATCTATGTAAATATCAATCGTGGGATTCTCAAACATGACGGAACCCGAAACATAGTTTCCATAAATGTTCATCGTCAATGTATCCTCATCGATCGAAAAGATCTGCCGCCCTAAATATCCATCTGCATATTCCAGCTTCATATTGTTCGCATTCATAGTCGCAACAATAGTGTCGCCGGCATTAAAACTCACAATATTTCCACCTGATGAAACCTCAAACACGACTATGATAGAATTACTGAGCGCTCCTCCACAGCTCAAATCAAACTCGTAACCCGCAAGTGGAAAGGATTGGTTCTGAGCGTTAATACCAAAGGTTTGAGAAAATGGAACACTGTTTTTGGTCAGAAACGGTATCGATAATGTGAGTTGTAATCCATTACCAAATGTTGAAGTACCTGAATAAATAAAATTACCTGTTTTGACTCTCAACGTTCGAATATCTTCCCCTGAATTGAAATTTACCGTTATCGTATCCCTTTGGATCTCCAGTGGATCAATGGTGATCGATCCTCCTGTCACAACGAGGTTTGAACCTGTTAGACTAAAATTTATCAAATCTGTCGTGTCAATGGGAACCGGCACTATACTTCCCGGAGACTCGATGCTTGTGATCCCTATATCCATATTATCTGATAAGGTTTTGCCAGATAGATCTGCAGAATCTGACGCAGTCGTTCCAGTAGCGATAATCGGAAAACTAAAAGTCGCTATCACGGTGGTGGTGACATTATTAATAACATCAATAATGACATTGGTCAAATCGACGGGTAAATTATTAGTGACACTTAGAACCAGATCTCCCGAACTCAAGGTGATACTGGTGAACTCGTTACTTCCCGTGTAGGGAAAATTGCCTAAGCTGGAATTAGGTACCGGTGGAAAAGGAGAAGTGGTTCCGTGTACAGCTTCAATAGCCGTACCGGTTGGAGGCCCGAGAATAGTGGTTATCTGGCCTAAAGAGATACTATCCTTTAGGGTAAATCCATTCATAGCCATGGCAGGTACCGCATAACTCTGACTAAAATTTTGATTGGGAATTGTAACTATCTCGTCCCCTCTATTAGAAAAGATCAATCCCTGATATACCAGGGTCATGAAATTATCACTATCGATATCAAGAAACCCCAGAGAATCTGCGCCAAACGTGTTGAGTACCTGATCGACACTAATAGTGGAATTAAGGAGTGGAATCGCTATTTCAGGTGTGTAGTCAGGCTTGATCAACCTTTCCATGTCGTCTTTCAAACATGCTGAGAGGATAATCATGAACATAAACACCAAACCAAGGAACCATAGTTGTTTATTCATAGAACTAAAATATAACTCAGTCATTTAAAATTAAAGAAGACCACTGAACGAGGAGCCGGAAAGAGCCCAAAATTAAAATAATTTCCTCACGCATTCAACTGAAAGTATATATATAACTTACATTAACCTCAATAAGCTCTATTGTATTTGATAAATATATAGCTTGTTTTCTTTGGAAGTAATAATGTTAAAGGAATTCAAATTATAAAAGTTGACTATCTCAAACGATTTTGTACCCACAACAGGAAAGTTATCGAATAGCATTCCTTCCCCATTAAACATAAAGATCTGACTGTTGGTGGAAGAAATGACGGAGATTCTTGTTTTCTCACCCGGCACTTCAGAAAAGTTAATAGGGTTATCAATTGGAAACTGGAACCTGTAGGTGAAGATCAAACTGGTGTCCGGATCATAAACAGATAATAGATCACCGTCTAAATAGATATATTCCAATCTCACATCACCTGCCACATCAGCGGCTCCAAAGTATTGACTCCCCGACCATTGCTTAATTGAAATACTGCCGGTGTCACCAGCTAAATCTATTCTATGAATTCTGCCCTCAACATCAGAATTTATAAAATGTATTTCCGAGCCATCACGCTCCACCGTGAATCCATTTGTAAACCTGCTGTTTAAATTCACCGGATCAATTCTCGGTTCCCCTTTTCTATTAAATAAAAACAGCGTCCCCTCCTCATTAATAGCTAACAAATAGTCCTTGTTGTTCACTATAAAATGCTGCAGAGGTAATTTGATCGAACCGACTTTGCTTTTCGGATTCCACCCGGGTAATAATTTTCCTTGCTTGGTATAGCCGTAGATCTTATTATTCTTTCCCGCTATGAAATATCGATAGTCCTTATTCCCATCATAGTTGACCAGAAGGAGAGGATTTGAAGCTTTGTATTTCAGAGAGACCGGAAAACCTTCCACATTTTCACCATTTCGATCTATCAGAAATATATTGCTCAGGGTGTTAAACAAATATTGCAGTTTTCCATTTTTATAAAAATCAATTTGGTAAATGTCGCTCAATATTTTTTCACCCAGTCCTACAGCCCACAAAAGCCCGCCTTCATTATTTAACAAGATCAGGTCATTATTTATGTCTTGCAGGATTATCTCTTTTTCATTTGTATTATGATTAATTACGGCCTGAGGAGGTATGATAACGCGCTCTCTAATCTCAAACGATTTAACGAGGTGAGTTTCGGCCACAATCTCATCGCCTATCTGAGCACATATAGTGGTATAGTATTTTTGTTTGAACGATGAGAATTGAAATGCCACGTGATTAAGATACGTTATGTTCGAAATGTGATTGTTGAATTCTTCAAGCGCACCTTGGTTTAAACTTTCTCTCAAAATTTCTTTTGCATTGGAAGTATTCACATATATGAATATGCTGCTCTTTTCTGATAAATTCTCTGAGAACTTTTGATAGTCTAGCCGCATGCCAAGTTGCTGTTGAAAAGCATACTGACTTATCATCTTCTTTATGACAACAGAATTATTTGAGAAGATTACATAATCTCCTATGATCACGTAATAAGGCTGATCAATATGATCAAATACACCCGGGAAGAAACCATGAAACAATGTATGTTCAACATCAAACTTGATTGACGACATCCGCAAATGTTTTTTAGTGATCCTGTTTATCTCGTACTTGCCGTATTGTTGGATAGAGGAACTGTCTGAGATTTCTCGAAGGGAGTTCTGAGCTGATGAAATATTCTTAACCTGAATAACGGCTGCATTCATATCGAGGTAATTGCCGTCAACATTTTCTAAGTAAACCAATCCCAGCTCATTTCCTACCCATCCGCTTATATATTCATCCGTAAACTTATTTCTTGCACCGTGCGGTTCATTCAGCATATTTATGAACAGATTATAATCGCTTAGTCCAAACCACATTAACATTGCCGTATTGCCCGGGATAACCCTAACCATGCCAATCGGTTGAGGTGTTTGAGAATTCATCAACGAGAGGAATTTGTTAGACGAATCATTATACATCGTATAACCTGAAAACAATAATTTATCATTCTTGATCAAAACATCCACTGCAACCCAATTGGCAAAGTTCTTCAGTATACTGGCCCGGCCCTTGGCTTCCGAACTCACAAATGTGGAAAGTAGAAAAGGAAGGGATTTCATATTAACATATACAGAAATATCAATATCCTTACCGGATAATTCTCGGGCTTTTTTAAAGTTGGTATCATTAATTAAATTATGGGCGTTCCCCAACTGCTTAATGGCATCTTCCACTAATATTTCTGAAAAACTACCTATGAGAAGTTTATTAACGAAGGTCAGATAAAACTTCTGCCCCTCCAGGTTTGTCGCCCAAATGTTTTGGCCTTCAAAAGTCCTCTCCTCCACATCTCCTCCTTGCTCTTCAATAATACCCATCAGGTCCGGTGAGCTGCCGCCAAAAAATCCCATTCCACCACTCATCGACATGATATATAAAAGATCAATCGACGAAGAAGTATTAATATGCACAGCTATCAGCAATCCGTTCCTCTCATACATTTCAATTATGCTCTCATCTCTTTCCAGCAAATTCAGAACCATCTTATTCTTCGATGCAATTAGTTTTACAAAGGGTATTGAATCCAGCATTTCCGAGTAAGAGGTAGTACTGAGTTCACTAAGTGCATTTTCAAGATTGCGGCATTCAAGGATGATTGAGGAAGTTAACGGCACAGCCTCATACGGATCAGTTGCGGTCAAAACCTTGGGGTAGATCCAAAAATAAAATAAAAAACCAATAACTATTGCAAGCCCAAGCAGGCTAAAGAGCAGCTTCTTTACCATATTATCAAACAAATCTAATACTAATTAAAAAAGATTTAATTCCTTTTTGATGTAACTTTGAACGATGATTTTGGAAGTGGCTAATTCTTGATACACATGAGTTCGAACGGAAAATATGACAAATACGTAGCCAAGATGCAAAAGATAGCGGACCTTGGCTATTCTATAGCAGTCCTTAATTGGGATCAGGAAGTCTACCTTCCTAAAAAATCTACCAAATACCGCGCCCAGCAGATCGCAACGCTCTCCGGATTGTCCCATGAGTTCTTTGTGGAAGAAGAGTTGGGAGATATCTTAAACGAACTGAGTGATAGTAATACACTCGATGAAAGACAAGCCGCAAATATCAGAGAATCGTTAAAGGATTACCGCTTGGAGAAAAAGTATCCTACTGAATTCGTAGTAAATATGGCGAAAACCACTTCCCTTGCGGCCACCGCATGGAAGGATGCCCGGGAAAAGAACGATTTTAAACTATTTGAAAAGGACCTTCATTCGATCATAGATCTCAAGCGGGAAGAGACGGAACTTCTTGGATATGAAGATCATCCTTACGATTGCTTGCTCGATCGGTTTGAACCTTATACCACGACCAAGGATATTGAAGCGGTTTTTAAACAGGTTAAAAATGAGTTGGTAGATTTTACATTGCTCGTCCTGGACAAACCTAAAGTAGAGGATTCATTTATTCGCAGGAAATTCAAGAAGGACAAACAATGGGATTTCGGCCTTGAATTGCTCAAGCAAATGGGATATGACTTCAGTGTAGGACGGCAGGATATTTCCACCCATCCTTTTACAACAAGTTTCAATGCGATGGATGTGAGGATCACCACGAGGATAAATGAACATGACTTGAAAGAAATGATTTGGAGCACCATCCACGAGGGCGGCCATGCATTATATGAACAGGGCCTCGATGCAGATGAGTATGGATTACCTGTGAGTGAAGCCGTATCATTGGGCCTACATGAGTCTCAGTCCAGATTATGGGAAAATAATGTCGCAAGGGGCATGCCGTATTGGAAGGCAAATTACCCGTTGCTTCAATCTTATTTTGAAGATTCCATGAAAGACACCTCACTGGAAGATTTTTACCGGGCTATCAACGCAGTCGAAGCGTCGTGTATCCGCACCTCTGCAGATGAACTTACCTATCATATGCATATTCTCATCAGATTTGAACTGGAAAAATCACTGATTGAAAATGATTTGCAGGTGAAAGACTTACCTGAAGCCTGGAATCAAAAATATAAGTCGTATCTGAATCTTGATATACCAACAGATAATGATGGTGTTTTACAAGACATTCACTGGTCAGGTGGTGCGATAGGGTATTTTCCTACCTATTCATTAGGAAGCTTCTATGCTGCCCAGTTTTATCAAACCGCTAAAGAACAAATTGATGGCCTTGAAAGCGATATTGAACAAGGAAAATTAAAAAGCTTGCTCACCTGGTTGAGAGAAAACATTCATCAGCATGGCCGCATCTATCCAGCCAAAGAGCTATGCAAACGCGTCACAGGCGAACCTTTGAATTTCAAATATTTTATGGATTATGTCAAAGAAAAATTTGGTAAGATCTATAATATTAATTGAAAGTTCATGAAGCAATCATAGAGGTATCTCCGTTTAATGTTTTACTCCCTCTTTCAGTATTATAGCCATCGTCAAGCGGCTGATATTCACTAATTGTTCCTCCTCGTTGTAAATCTTTATCTCCCAAACATGCGTGGTTCTACCTATATGGATTGGCCTTGTTACTCCGATGACTTTGCCGGAAGTAGCTTGTTTTATGTGATTTGAATTAACATCCAACCCCACCCCATAATATTTTTCACCGTCAATAACCAAATTAGCCGCCACGCTGCCAAGTGTCTCTGCTAAAGCGACGGATGCTCCACCATGAAGTATCCCAACCGGCTGTGTTGTTCTTTTGTCTACAGGCATAGAAGCCTTTATATAATCATCACCAATTTCAGTAAACTTCATGCCAAGATGAGCCACCATGCAGGTGACCATCCGTTGGTTGAGTCCTTCAACTGTTGGGTCCTCTCTCCATATTGCCATAATTTCCGTTTTAAACTTAATATTGAGTTTAATAGATTGATACAAATGTAATAACTTTGATGATTAATTAATTTGAAGATCGATGAAGGATATTAGAATAATTGAGATCAGAACGGATGTAGGGGGAGGAAATCCGGGTGCAAGAGAAGGTCCCGAAGCGATAGAAACTGCGGCACGGCAGGTAGGAAGCCGGATCTTTCAAATTTATAAAGCGGAAGTGATCACCTATGAAGGTGATAGAAGTTACGAGTCCAATGGTACCCCGCATGCAAAACATATCACGGATCTTTATGGAGTCTTTGAACAGGTTTTCAGCACGATTAAGAAGAGAATTGAAGAAGAATGTATGCCAATAGTTTTTTCAGGTGACCATAGCTCCGGCGGAGCAATTATTTCCGGAATTAAAGCCGCCTTAAAAGATGAGGAAATTGGTGTTATCTGGATCGATGCTCATGCCGATCTTCATTCACCTTACACCACTCCCTCAGGCAATATCCACGGCATGCCCCTGGCGATTGCCTTGGCGGAGGATAATCTGGAAAAGCAGATAAATATCCCTAAGGATAAGACTGTAGAACTTTGGGATAAACTCAAGTCAATAGGCAATGTGATGCCTAAAATCCTTCACAAGAACCTCGTTTATATCGGTGTAAGAGACATGGAAGAGCAGGAATCTTACCTGATAAAGAAGAATAATATCAGGAGTTTTCCCGTAGAAGAAATACGTCAAAAAGGAATAAAGGCGGTAGTCAATGAGGTTTTAGAAGTATTATCTGATTGTTCAAGAATATTTGTGTCCTTCGATGTTGATTCACTGGATCCTACCATCTCACATGGTACCGGAACTCCCGTACCCGACGGTATCACTATTGATGAAGCCAGCGAACTGCTCCGGCGATTGTGCATGGACGAAAAGCTTTGTTGTCTTGAATTTACTGAAGTAAACCCTTCGATGGATAAAGATCATGATATGGCCGGTATCGCCCTGCAATTGGTTGAAGTATGCATGAACGAGTTGACTAAACAATGAATCTGGATAGCACATTACAACCCTTTGTCATTCAATCGATTAAAGACCTTTATAATATTGAGATAAATGGGTCTGATGTCAGTATAATTGATACGAAAAAAGAGTTCGAGGGAGACGTCACCCTGGTTTGTTTTCCTTATACCAAATTCTCCGGGAAATCTCCTTCGGAAACGGCAGAAGAGATTGGAGAATCTATTTTGCAAAATGCCCGGGAAGTCATATCATATAATGTTGAACAAGGCTTTTTAAATCTGATCATATCCAACGATTTCTGGAATCATTTCCTTGATGAGAACCTGAATAATGAAGAGTATGGATTTTCAACTAGCAATGGATCAACCATTGTGATCGAATATTGTGCGCCAAATACGAATAAACCACTTCATCTTGGACATATGCGCAATGTCTTTTTAGGCTGGTCGGTGTACCAAATATTAAAAGCCACGGGGAATAAGGTGTTCAAAGCAAATATGATCAATGATAAAGGGATTCATATCTGCAAATCCATGATTGCGTGGAAAAAATTTGGAAATGGGGAGACGCCGGAATCTACAGGCACAAAAGGAGATCACTTCGTGGGCAAATACTATGTCTTATTTGACAAAGTGTATAAGGAAGAGATTGCCAAATTGGTAAAGCAGGGCGCTACTGAAAAAGACGCTGCCACCCAAACGCCTATTTTATTGGAAGCAAAGAAGATGCTTATACAATGGGAAGCCGGCGACAAGGAAACTGTCGAACTGTGGAAGAAAATGAATGGCTGGGTGTATGATGGCTTTGAGGAAACCTATGTCAATCTGGGTATCAATTTCGACAAGGAGTATTTTGAATCCAACACTTACCTGGAAGGAAAGAAAATCGTAGTTGAAGGATTGGAACAAAACATTTTCTTTAAAAAATCAGATGGTTCTGTTTGGATCGATCTGAAAGACAAAAACCTCGATGAAAAACTATTAATGCGTGAAGACGGGACTTCGGTTTATATGACTCAGGATTTGGGTACTGCACAGCTGAAGTTTGATGACTATAGCATGGGGAAATCCATTTATGTAGTAGGCAACGAACAGGAATATCATTTTCAGGTTTTAAAAATTATTCTTCAGAAACTAGGTAAAAAACATGCGGATGGGATTCATCATTTATCATATGGTATGGTTGATCTGCCATCAGGTAAAATGAAATCCCGTGAGGGTACTGTTGTGGATGCCGATGATCTGATGTTGGAGATGGTGGAAACAGCCGAGAAGCTGACAAAAGAATTAGGCAAGGCAGGTGACCTGGATGAAAAATCTGCCAAAGAACTTTTCAATACAATCGGAATGGGAGCGCTTAAATTCTTTCTTTTAAAGATCGATCCTAAACGGGGCATACTTTTCGATCCGGCAGCATCGGTTGATTTTCAAGGTAATACCGGCCCTTTCATACAGTACACGCATGCCCGTATAAGATCGGTGTTGGCGAGGGCGGGTGAAGAGACTCTTTCCCCGGATGCCTATGACAACATTAATAAACTGGAGAAAGAAGTTCTCTTGCAAATATTGCATTATCCGGATGTCGTCCTGGAAGCAGCAGATAAATATGACCCATCCGTTGTGGCGAATTATGTTTATGAACTGGCAAGATTGTACAATAAGTTTTATGCAGACTCCCCTATTCTCAAAGCGCCGGAAGAAACTGCCAGGGCTTTTCGTCTTAAACTATCAGATTTCACTTCGAAGATTATAAAACGAGCTATGTTTCTGCTGGGAATTAACGTACCGGAAAGAATGTAAGTGAAGTGAGAATGGGAATGAGAGCGGAGAATGTGTTTGTCCATGCTTGCCCAACGAAGCACTAGCGAAGGTGGGGAGTATGCATGCGCATGATTAGTTAAGCTTCATTCGTTTCCGATCTGATTTTTCTTTTGAACCTCCGAATAACCCTAACCAATTTTAGCATATCGGCGATGGCCTGGGATACGATCTTCAAGGATGCACCCTTGCTCTTACCTGCTTTTCTTTCAAGGTATTTAGATTCAACTTGAATTAGCTTGTTTCCGTTTGCAATCAGTTTACCACAAATCTCTGTCTCAACCAATGAGCTTGTCAACTCTAAATTGAATTTTCGAAGCTCTTTCAACTGATATACTTTTATCCAGTTAACATCTTTTAAATTTACCCCAAGAAAAACGTTATTGAATACCTTATTGAACCAGGATAATATCTTTCGCGGAATCGAATAGCTAGTATTTTCTTTCCGGTAGAATGAAATAAAACTCTTGTCTTCCGGACCCGGCAGGCCGCTCAACTCAAAAATATCAAACTGTCCATCTGCAGGAACGGTAACCACCAATTCCTTTTCCGCTAAATCATATCCCGATCGTAAACTTTCCCCGATACCTTTGTTCTTTTCGTGAGTAATGATTCGCAGATTTTCATGACTTTTGCCTGCTTCGGCGATGACCTCCCCGGAGCCATCTACTGAACCATCATC
>JACZTA010000049.1 GCA_022573915.1 Bacteroidota bacterium
GGGAAACGATCTGTTTAATGTAGGTCTTGGATTCAATAAAAAGCAAGATCAACACATTGATCAACAGAAGTTTCTATCGCTCATCAGAACAGATCCGGTGCTTTCTCCAAAATTCAAAAGTGCTGAATTGATGTCAGAGGTAATCGGATTTCGACTCCCCCTTGGCGGGGAGGAATATAAGATCTCCGGCGAACGCTTTATGCTGGCCGGAGACGCTGCCTACCTCATTGATCCACTGCAGGGACATGGTATAGATAAGGCCATGATCAGCGGGGTCTTAGCAGCAGCCCAAGCGGAAAAGTGTATTAAACAAAATAATTTCAGCGCTGAATTCATGAAAACCTATGATCGCGAGGTATATAAGAAAGTGGGCAAGGAACTTAAGCGAAGTCTAAAACTCATGAAGATGCTTCATAAAAACCCCTGGATGCTGGAACAACTGGCAAGGATGACGCAGAATGAAAGAGTTAAGGAGTTTTTGTATGATAAGATCCTTTAGTTTCAGATTTTCTTTTTCGCTATCGAGACTCTTTTCTGATCCAAGATCCTGTAACCATAATCCAAACAATAGGAATACTGTTCTCCCTTTTTATTTTGATAGGTTTCGGATTTAAATCTAAATTCATAGCCTGCCTCTTACATCGTTCTTCTTGAAACCACTTTAGGTTGATGACTCAACATCAGTTGAAGGACCTGCCGGTTTCTATGCAAAACTCTTGTAAGTTGTCGAATGGGCGGCTGTTCTTTTTGACGACGATCGCTGTTGAAATAATTCCGATAAGCTTTAGTGCAGTATTTCTTGGCTAACCTCCCAAATATTGGTTTTTCACAAACCAAGCATCGTCTTACTACTCCAGACTTTTCCATATTTTTTCTTTTCATGAAGCGCTTAAAAAATAATAAGATGGGCAGGGATTGTCCTAAAAACTATAAATTCAAAATCGATATTGGTTGGTCTATTTTACCGACAATTCCAGATGCAAGGAATTTGAAGTAAGTAAATCAAGTTGGGGTGAGATGACTGATGATTTCATGTTCAGACAATGTGACTTCAAGGAATTTAAAGGCGTGAAAATATCTCAAAAGCATATGTATGCTTATGCTATGTTTGATAATCACCCCTATCTAAGTCTTCGCCTTTCTAAAACTAATTTTTCGTAAATGGACTCTCTACCTATGCGGAAAATACTATCAACTCTCAAGAAGGTAAATAACATTGCCCTCTCTTCTCCTCAACTTTGTGAGGTTTTTAGTAAATTATACATCAAACTAAAATTAAACGGCAACGTTATTTAGCCACACCGTTAGACATAAGACCTTGGCCTATTTCCCTTCATGTTTGAACTTGATCCAAACGTTCGATCAATTTGAATATCCGGTGTATTTACGGTACTTTTAGTAGCAAAATATACCTGAAACCTATATACAATGAAAACGACTATACTACTATTTACAGCCTTACTATTTGTTGCGGGGAGTGCTATTGCAGGCAATGGTTCTTATGCAAATAACGGCGAGGAGATCACATTTATAAAAAACAACAAAAAGCTCCCTGATCAATATGTGCAGCGATATTTCAGGAGCTCAGATGTTTGGAAAAAGTTTACCCTGAAAAACGGAAAATGGTATGTCGAGTTCGACGAACTTTCCGGTTCGCCTCATAGAGCATTTGGCAAACCTATTGCCATCAATGCGGCGGGCAACCTGCAGACCAAAGCGTTGCATTTTCTCAACACTGAGCTTAAGGATTATATGATCGCCGCCAATGACATACATTTTGTAGGGAGTACAGTAGGGGAGAAATTGAACTATGTAAATTTTGTACAATACCATAAGGGGAAAGAAGTACTATTCAGCAGCCTGACATTGCGTATATCGCATAATGACAAGGTCATGATGTTTGGCTTGGATATTTATAAAGATATGGACATCAATGTAAATCCGGCCCTTTCACCACAGGACGCTATGAGCAAAGCCGTGCAAGGCTTGGTTTCGAAGATTGTAAATACGGGATACAATAAGGAATTGAAGATACTACCCATACCCGAAGAGGATGGATACGTTCACAGGTTGGTTTATGAGGTGACGGTACACACAACAAATGTTGACAGAATACCAGGAAAATACTATACACTTATTGATGCCCATACCGGAGAGATAGTGTACCGGCAAAATCAGGTTCTTAGCTGTACACCACCTCAACCTCCACCACCTATCAATATTCAAGTTCAGGGTACCCTGTTTCCTACTCACCCATATGACCCTTTTGCGGTTATACCATTGCCTTATGTGAAAGTGACCACCACTTCAAGTGTTTATACGGATGATCAGGGCCAGCTTATTTTAGCCGGTGCAGGTCCGGTAAGTGCTACTATCAGCCTGGAAGGAAGATGGTGTAAAGTGGTATTTGATAATGGAACTGTTGCTCCAAGCATCACTACTATATTAAATTCGGGTTCAAATACGATAGATTTTGATTCAGTTACAGATATTAAACATCTCACAGCTTATTATCATATCACCAAGGTGCATGATTACTTCAAAGCAAAAACGGGTTTGACTGTAATGGATATTCAAATGATCGCAAATGTAGATGTAGCTGGCAGTTCGTGTAATGCATATTATAATGGTGATTGTAATTTCTATGCGGAAAGCAGCACATGTAATTCCATTGCATTGGTGGGTGATGTTGCCTACCACGAATACGGACACGGCATTAATTACGAAGCGTACCAGGCTTACGGAGCTAATTTCTCCAGCGGATCTCTGGGAGAAGGATATTCCGATCTATGGGCCATGGGTATAACAGAGGTTCCCGAAATTGGAATTGGTTTTTATAAAATGAGTCAGAATGGAATAAGATCTTATAGTGGTGCTCCCAAGGTATACCCGGATGACATAACCGGCCAAGTGTTGGAAAAGTACAAGCCATGATGGATCTTTTTGCCGATCATTATGCAGGAACGCCCAATGGGCCAACCGGTGCGGAAGGCCAGGTATTTCGTGACGTACTTGTAGAAGCATTATTGGTTGACGATAATGATGCCGACCTCAGCAATGGTACTCCGAACGACCAGGACATTGCTTGTGCTTTTGGCAGACATGGAATCACTTTGATCACCGATGTAGATTCGGTTCATGCTGAGCTGTTGACGCATATTGCGAATGATCCTATTCCAATGACGGCGGACAATTCGTACCCCTGGTATTATAACGGAGCCGATATTCATTATAAAGTAAATCCCAGTGGATCCTGGAACGTAGTTGCCATGACGGACACCATGAATCAGTTCGAAGGTTTTATTCCGGGTCAACCGGCGGGTTCCATCATATATTATTACCTGTCTTTTGACGATATATGTAATAATAGAACGGCATACCCGCAAGGAGTTGATGCAGCTTCGAACCCGAACATACCTTATGTGATCATGGTTGGTTTTTACGAACACGATCTGCAGGACTTTGATAATTTTAACAGTGGATGGACCATAGGTGACGCCGCAGATGGTGCTACAACAGGAGTGTGGGAAATTGCGAGTCCTGTCGCTTCCTACACCAATGTATCTAATAAAATTCCTGCAAATCTCGTTCAGACCGGAACAGATCATACGCCAAACGATAATAATAACTTTTGCGCTGTTACCGGTAATGCCGCTACTTCCAATATAATACAGGGAAATAATGACGTGGATGGTGGTGCTACGACGCTTTATTCACCGGTCTATGACCTGACAGGATTTCAAAACCCGGCGTTTGACTATTATAGATGGTACACCAACAATACCGGGAACAGTCCGAATAATGATTTTTGGAAGGTGCAGGTCTCTAATGATGGTACTAACTGGAGTACAATAGAAAATATCCTTGTTACGGATCGCTCATGGCGACATTATGGATTTAGGGTTGGTGATTATATTTTACCCTCATCTACTACGTCAATCCGATTTATTGCTGCCGACTTTCCGGCAGGCAGTATAGTTGAAGCCGCGATCGACGATCTCAGACTTTGGGATATTGTAGAAAAGGTTTCCTCGACTGAGGACATCAGCGTTGATTATAGTATTTATCCAAATCCTTCGAATGGCAATTTCGTACTCGAGCTAGGTAATGTGCCTGTTTCGCTCAGCTTATACAATACACTTGGCCAACAAGTTAAACAACCGGTTGTCGTAAATGCTTTCGAAAAATATGTGATAAACGCTTCCGACTTAGACGCCGGTGTTTATTTACTCAGGTTAGAAGCCGAAGGACAACTCTATTTTGAGAAGTTGATGCTGATCAAGGAGTGAATACAGTAGAACATCCAACACTGAACACCCAATACCGATTTTTGAATTATATACTTTCAGGAAGCCTGCGTTAGGGATTGCAGCGGCTATGCCGTAGGCATATTAGCGAAAAGCCCGACCCGAACGAAGTGAGGGTAACGCCCATAAAAACATTGCCCGCCTTGCCTTCGCGTAGCGTTTCGGCGAAGCAAAGCAGACGCGGGTCCGCCTTCTCGCCTTCGCGTAGCCACCACGGCAGAGCAAGGTCGGCGGAAACAGGGATCTTTGATGTGCCTCTGGATCTCTGGCTAGTTATAGCTAATCTTATTGATAAAAAACACCCTTCTTTTCTTCTTTCCTCTCTTCTCGCTTTTGTTTTTTATGATCTGCAAACCATAACTAAGGAAGTGGTTATCGTACCAATAATCAATATTTGACCAACTTCTTCGCACCTTGTCATCTTCACTACCGGTTTCAATTCTATCATAGCTGCGTTTGTTTTCGACATCTCCTTCCGAAGTGTACGTGATTGAATAAATGGTGCTGGTACTGGCAAAAAGTAGGTTGATCATATCGCCTTCAACGGCGGTGGTAATAAATTTTTTCACATGGAAGGGCTTGTAACTGGGCCATAATTCAAAAGTTTTATCCCATAGTTTCTTACCATTCTCATCGAAACTTGCTATCGTCGCGTGGGTATATTGGTAACCATCAAAGACTGTCTTCGTTGTCGTAGTGGTTGCTCCACTGGCAGTGGTAGTAGTTGTTGTTTCGGTGCGGTAAGTAGGGTAGAATGCTTCCCCGATAAAAATATAATTGCCATCCATGAGGATGATATCATGCGAGGCAATCATGTAGTTAATGCTTAGCTCCTTTCCCCTTTTTTCTTTCCTGGCTTTTTTCTTCTCTATTTTAGCTTGTCTCTTTTCTGGTAGATAGCTTAGAAACTCTTCGAAATCGAGAAAATTATAGAATTCAATGAATTCTCGTTTGTCATCAACGGATCGGCAAATATAAACACCTTCACCGGACGTGGTACTTGATGTAGAATAGGTTCCTGTGTAGATGTAATCATCCTCCCCCATGTAGGAAGCGGAAATTGAGGACAGTTTTTTATCCAATCCTTTTGTGAGATTGAAAGTGCCAAGTTTCTTTCCATTTTCGTTTATCCGGATCACGTAAAGTTCATGATCCCTTTTTATATAAGCATTCACATAAACAAAAAGTTCTTGCGATTTTTCCTGCACTTGAATGTCCTCAATCGATAGCGCTGTGGTTTTGTAGTTAGGTACTATGATTGGAACCAGCGATTGTTTTCCCGTTTCGGTATTGATGGTGATCAAAACCGGACTGCCTTTAATGGCAGCATCAAAAAATGCCATGTTACCCAAAATCCTGATTTTATAAACAAGAGATCTCTTTGGAAAATTTCCCATCTGTTTTTTCATCTTCAGATTGGAAGCATCAATTTTAAGTAAGGTGTATGCTCCCCTGCGACTTTTAAAGAACATATAAAGGTGCGTATCCGTTTCGTATGTTTCGTCCAGGAATTGTTTTCTGGGTATATCGAAATATTTTGTTTTTTCGAGTTTTAGTCCCGAAGAAAAGCGTTCAATCTTATACTTGGAATTAGATCCAATAGCGTCTGTATTCTTCGAATGGATCAATAATCCATCCTCACCAAATTTTGCAAGATACTGGCCTCCGTATCCTTCCTTTAATTCAAATTCTATTCTCTCTTCTGTGTCGAGTTGTGCGTAAGAATTAATGAATAAACTTAAACACAGTACTAACAATAGCCATCTTTTAATTTTCATATCCATTCGTTATTTCTAGCCCGGAGGGCAGTTTGAGGAAGTGGAACTCTTTTTAGAGTTATTAAATGCTTAATAAAACAAGTTAAGGCTTTTTTCCATATTAGCTAAGTCCGGTGAGAATTTTTGACATCCGCACGACACACTTGGTAGTGGTGCAAATGTTGTTTGGGTTCAATGCACTCAAATTCTATAAATATCTGAGGCCTATATATTCAAACATCGGGTCTGGAATTCTCTTCTATAACCACAAAATCATAGAGAGACCGGTTAACTTCTACCGAAACTATTCCTCGCAAGCATATAGTAAATAGCAGCTTGACCGATGATCCTTTCTCATATATATCATAGCTGCGCAGCTTCAGGAGCCAAAGTATTCCGGACAGCGCAGCAAGTGCGATTATGATGACATCTTGATCCATTAATTATCTTGCGCGGTCAACCTGCTTTTGTTTTACCCGTGAATATGAATGCGGTAGTTTCAACGAGGATGAGCACGCCATGCAGAACCATCGCACCGGTTGCCATGGTGGTCATTTCAATTTCCACAAACAAATGCCAGAACATAATATTCGCCGCGAGCGGAGGAACATGAGCAAGTGCACCCACTATATGCCAGACACGTGGGTTGCTTGAGTAAGAACCGATCCACAACACCAATCCGATTATTGTCATGAGCAGATAGGCCTGGCTCAAGCCAATATAAGCGAATTCGTTATGCTGTAAGAATTCGAATAACCCGCTATGGTAATAGGTACCTATTCCTGCCAGTGTAGTTAGAACGATTCCGATGAGTATCAGAAAGCTGCCGTGGAGTCGTAAGATGATTTTCATAGGTAATGAATGTTCTAGAGGACAATAATCTTCTTTATGAATTGTTGAATTTCATTCTCAACTTTTAGAATGTAAATTCCCCTGGTAAAGAGGTAGCCCGAAACGTGTAATCTGTCTTGATCAAACTGTGAGTTTTTATAAACAAGCCTGCCATATATATCTATTAATTCCACATCATATTCTTGCATCATTCCCATTTGCTCAATAGTTAGGAAGTCAGTAAATGGATTTGGGTAAACAACGATTTGGTTATTCTCATTGTTTGAAGGATGCATACTCACAAAATTCAAACAATTGATCAGGTTTGCTTTAAACGTTGAATAATCCTGAATATTCAACCAGGAATTTATCTTGCCTGTTACCGTGTCATTGGATAATCTCAAGTAGTATAAACCGCACATTGAAATACCAAAGCTATCGATATTCCAATTGTAAAGCCCCAAAATCAATGTATCATTTATGGTGAAAATAGAAACATCAACAAAACAATTAATACCATCCTGTCCTTTGATGATAATTGTATCAAAAACGGATGTTAAATGAAGTTGCTCAATTATAGCTACTTCCATATCAGGTAAGTTCATTGACAATACCTTGACGGTAGCAATATAATTTGTACTGTCATTCTTAACTGAGGTACAAAAATCGGTGGGGTAAGGTGGACAAGAGCAAGGAAATGCCCTATGTGCACACAACGAAAAGCAAAGTAGTAATCCGGTAACTAAAAGTTTGTTCATCATTTCACTTTAGATTAAGCCCGTTTGCTAATATTTACCTATACGTGTGAATTATTGTTAGAAAGATTCAGATCGGTATTAGAAAACTGCCGTGGGTTCTTAGTATAAGCTACATTTTTTAATTCTTATAAATAAATTCAATTGCTGGTAATTGTTATCTAAGAGTAATGAAAAATTCCAATTTCAGCTCGTGCACGAAATCTAAGCGGCAAAATTGATGTTCCAATTCCTTTTGAAACATATAGATGAGGTTTGCTTTCTTTGTACCAACCTTTTAAATACCTGCCGCTTCCCTGAGGTTTGAAAGGTATAAATCCAAATAGATTGATTTGTCCACCATGTGTATGTCCTGAAAGAACGAGATCAATCTCAAGATCTTGACTTAGTTTTTGAATGATATCTCGATGTTGAGGACAATGAGTTAAAACAATATGATAATCTGATTTAATATAATTTTTTATGGCCAGTTCATAGTCGGCGGTGCCACCGATATAATCGTCTATACCTGTGATGGAAACTTTATAACCGTCAAATTCGTATTGTTTTGAATCATTGACTAAAAGCTCACAATTATTCCGTTGGTACAGCGTCTTCAAGTCTTTAATATTCACATCTCCCCAATACTCCCAGTTGCCCAGGATAGCTACTTTCTTTATGTTAATATCAATGAGCTGCAAGAACTTTTCAAGTAAATCGAGATTCTGAGCCTTATCAATGGCATCACCGGTAATAAGTATCAGGTCAGGATGCTCTTTGTTAAGATTTTTCGCCAGTCGTTTGTGGACGCTGTTTAGATGATTTAAGTGCAGATCGGATACTTGAATGAATTTGAGTTTATAAGAATTCTTCTTCGCGGCTCCTAAAAAAAAGAAACGTTTTTCAATTAGAAATTTCTCAAACCAGAGAGAATTCATCAGAAAAACTCCCAGAATGAAGACAAAACCGCTTAAAATAAATGATCGTCTCGATATTTTCATTTGAGTTCTTAAATTCCTCCAGCGCCTAAGAGGTATTTCCAAACGTCTATCTCGAGATCCTTTCTTTTAGCTGCATAAGCTTCGAACTCCACTTTTAATATTTCCATGAGTTCATCCCTTTTGAGAATTCTACTATGAGGAAGTGATAATTTAGTATTCAGCGGATTAAATTTATTCAGCATCTGCTTGATCTTCTTTCGGGCAAACTGTCGGGCTAAAGCATGTACCTTATCCTTTTCAAATTCTCTTGAGACCAGCTCTTTCGTGACCACTTCAACACATTCCCTGGTATAGTCCTCCTTTGATTCGACGATCTCGATCAAGGTATCAAGGTTTGCTTTTGCATATCGTTCTTCAAGCGTCATAATTGAATGTAGGATCAGAACTGTTTGGCTCTTGTATCAAGATACAAAATGCAGATTAATCCAACTACTGAAATGGATTGCTGAACGCGGGATTGGAGATAAACGTAGAATCCGTGAGCGTTTTTAGAAATACGATTATTTTCTTCTTTTCGCTTCGTGATAGATGTGCACCTTTTTTATGTGCAAATTCCATTTTAGAATCGATATTGACACTTTGATTCACACGTTCACTGTAAAAGTCAAGGACTTCCTCGAGCGTTTCGAACCGGCCGTCGTGCATGTAGGGAGGGGTGATCTCCACATTTCGTAATGACGGAATTTTGAATTTTCCGTTGTCTTTTACTTTTCCGGTAATACCACCCAAGCCATTATCCGCATAGTCTAACGGATCATACACCGGATCAAGTCCGTTATTGCTGAATTTAAGTGTGGTGCCTAGAGCATCTCCGTCCGTAGTATGGCAATGGAGACAATCTCCTTTCGTCTGATCATTCATGAGTACAAATCCTTCATATTCATCTGTGCTAAAGTAAGTTTCACCACGAAGTACCCGATCATATTTTGATTGGTTCGAAATGAAAGTTCTTTCAAACTGTGCAATTGCCCTGGCGATAAGCAGACTGTCTATTTCCTGATCACCAAATGCCGCTTTAAATTTTGGCTTGTAAAACTCACTTTCCTTCAGTCGCTTTACTGCTTCCGGCCATTCCAGGTTCATTTCGTCGTGTGCCCGTACCGGATGAAATATTTGTTCCTCAATCGATTTTGCTTTCCCATCCCAGAAAAGGGAGGGGTACCATGCCAGATTAAACAGTGGTGGGGTGTTACGATTCATTTCCTCACCGGAAATACCTATACTAAAAATTACCGGTGCATCACTAAACGCGGCTTCCTGCCGGTGACAACTGGCGCATGCAATTGTTTTATCAAAACTAAGGATTGGGTCGTAAAATAGATGCCGTCCCAAATCAACACCCTCAATCGTCACCGGGTTTGATGAAGAGGAAGGCATTTTCGGAAAATGCAATAACTCGGGAAACTGATAAGGAGTAGCCGCGTGGAACCTGTAATCGGAACATTGATGAATGAACATGGTTTAAGAAAACTAAGGATTCGGGGAATCTCTGCCGTCAATAAAGTTATGATGCTGACGGCAGCAGTTTACAACCTTAAGAAGCTGCTTAAATACCAACTTAACCGCAAAATAAGTTGGTCAATAAGCTTAACAGTACCGATAATATCTAATGGAATACGAGGGAAAATACTAATAAACCTAAAAACAACGCTTTTAAGGCTTGAAAAAGCAATCTATCACGAATTTAGTCTGATGGGCTTCGATAAATTGCAAAAACTCAATTATCATTAAAACCTACCTTGTGCAACAGCCACATATACTTGCGCCAGCATAGAGTTTGAACAGGAGTTCTGCGACAACCACACATACTTGCGCCAGCAAATTTTACAGGGTTTTAAATTTGCTCAAAATAAATATCTTGCATTGTGTGAATCGAGCTACTACTTGTATTTTGCCAATCGGATTGCTCCATTAATTTCTTGAAATCAAAATCGGAAACCTCTTCTTCATCATCCAGTCCGGCCCACTCATGTGAATAGAGTATGAAATCGCTTTTAAATGTTTCGCAGATTTGGATAAATAATGAATGGTAATACTCTCGTGATTGGTTTGAAATACCCTTTTGAAATCTGGTATAATCAGAGAAGACCTCAAATGGTCCGCTTATCCTGATTAAATCATTGAATAAAATAACTGAAAGTCCGTCACCCCGATTGAAATTACATAGGGTGTTGATATAACCGTTTTCAACCTTTTCCCAATCTGATTTTATACTTCCTTTTTTGAATTGCTCGTAAGTAGATTGAAAAAGCTGTTTCTCTTTTTTTTCTCTTTCTAATCCTTCAGAAATGAAGTGATCCACCAATTTATCTCTTTCGATAAAAGGAAAATTAATAGACGATAAATAGGCAGCATATTCTTCATCAGTCTGAGCACGATGACGATCTTCGATCATTTGTCGATTTTCGGCGTAATATTTCTCTGTGGAGTCTTTGTTCTTTGTTATTTCCCTTACGCTACCAAGAATTTCGATTTCATCTAATTCTATCTGATTTAGAAGGTCAAGTATATCCTTTTGCTGATCCAAAAGTTCATTTTTTCCATATGTATATATCCAAACCGCCATTCCAATTAGTTAATCTGCTATCGTCAATAAAAAAAACCATCTTTCAATAGGGCATCGAAAGATGGTTTCTTAATTATAAAAGGTTAATAATGAATCTGACTTACATTCCGGGATCCATACTCTCATGCACTTCAATATCGCATCCACCGTCCCAGGCCAGATGAGGATGGCCTTCCATCAGTGATTTTGCTTCTTCCATGTCATTTGCCTGAATAATTGAATACCCTGTCACATCCTTAGTGCTCATTTGAGAGCCGCCATCCGGTGATATTTTTGTCCCGCCCATCAAAGGTGTTCCAAAATCTACAAGTTTATCTCCCAATCTTTCTTTCCATTCAAACCATGGTTTCATTCCTTCTTCTCTTTCTTCCGGTGTCACGTCTGCAAATTTTGCCATTGCCTCAGCCGGAGCATGATAAATTACGATGTACTTTTTCATTGGATTCTGATTTAACTGTTAAAAATAGGAATGGGAAATTACAAAAAGTAATCGACACAGGTGTCAGGTTTTAAACCTGACATAGGAGTTAGGATTACAAAAAGACGAGAAGATTATATCTTTATTTTAAACTTTAAATAAAAAAACCTGGCATTTGTTTCATCGGAATAAGCCTTATCCACTTCCTTTACCTCCAGTATGAATTCGCTATCCGAAATCCAATAAATGTGTTTGTCATTTGGGATATGCCAGTTAATAAAATTTACTGTAACAACATGTTTGAATTGATCCTGGTCAATTTCGATTATTTCTAAAGTAGTTGCTCCATCAAGATACGACCGATCTCTTATGCTCACAGCCCTTTTTTTATTCGGAGAAACAAATGGGTAATCAGCGAACACGTAAGTTGTATCTCCACGTTCTTTATTTAATAAGTACAATTCGCTACCTTCAAAAAACGATTTATATATTAAATAATAATTGGTTAGGGTTTCATTGTCAAACAATTCATAATGGTGAGTTGGTGAATATTCATCAGCTAGGTAGGTAGTATCCTTTATTGTTTGTTCCGCTCCATTCCAAAATTTCAGTTTAAATTCATTATTCTGCGCAGTATAATATTGACTTGCTAAAACTGATTCCTGAGCTAAAATCCTGAATTGATAATCCTTAAAATCTACCTTTTCTAACTCTAAGAATTCCCTGATATCAACCTTAGCTCTTGTGTAAGTGTATTTTGATACATTTAAATAGTTTATAAAATAATAATGGTACTTATCATTTTCATCTCCCATATAGTTCTCATAACTTGAATAAAAACCACCTTGCTTATATAGAAATCCTTCAAAGACGTATCCTACATTTTCTTGATTCTTTCCAAGAATCAGATCATTCATAAAATTAAATTTATCTAATATTACCTCTGCCTTACGTCCCCATACCTTTTTTCCTTCATCAATTAAAGCGATGGAGTCCTTGGAGTATCGCGTAACCAAAATTGTATGACCATACTCGTATTTCCCAATTTTATTTCCTACTGAATCTCTGATGGTCAACCCACTAGGTGCTTTGATAACTCTTTCATGAATAGCAATTCCCTTTAACGCCATTTCCTTTGCTGTCGGGTGGATCCTCTCAATAATATTTCCTTTTGCACTGATTAAGTATAACTTATGTTTAGGATAACTTCCTGTATGTAGCGTTAATGATAAAAACCCCTTTCTTAATTGGCCATCCCCTTTTGCGGGATCCTTGTCCCAATTATGGAATGCCATTTTCTGATAATCTACCAGGTTATACTCTAAATCGTAATTAACCAGGACAGAAAACACGCCCGATATTTTATTGTGAAAGTTGAATACGATTGAAATGAAGTTGTTCGATAAGTTTACCCGATATGATACCCTTATGCTTTCCGGACCCAGCCTTGACGCCAGACCATCCAGGCTTAATAATTCTTTTTGACGGCCACTTAGCGGGTTGACAATAAGCGTGTCATTTAACCGAATCGCATCAATTATAGGAACTTCCCTGGTGGGGTAAGCCTTGAGAAAATCAAACGAGTGATTTATCGAGTCAATTTCAATTATAGCATCCGGCGCTTGAGGGAAACCAACGCTATATACTTTCTCAATTGACAGGCTTTTGAGAATCACGAGAATCGTCAGGAGAACTAAGGTTTTCATTTTTTTTCCAAAACTGAGTCCTGGACATTTGGACCCTTGTTTTTCTATTATATTTAATAAAATTTCTGTGCAAATATCGTTCCGTGCGAGTTACCAGCTAGGAGAAGAGGCGGGAATGCATTCTATTTTGTCTTGACCTTACTTTTAGTTCTTATTTTCCGCTAAAAACAACGCATTATTATCGAGATCGGTAAATAATGCTAATCGAACCCATTCTTCCTCTTCTATCGTAAATTCAATTCCTTTTGCTTGAAGGTTTTCAATTGTCTTATCGAAATTTATCACCCCAAAACCAATAGAAATATTATTTCCCACAGTAGTATTTTCTGTATTGGGATGTAATCCAATCATCAGACCGGGTGCTTGAATTTCGGCGTAATCATCACCATATCTGTTGATTAATTCTAATCCGAGTTTTTCTGAGTAAAATTCAACGGCGCTATCCATGTTGGATACCATGACGTTAATACGGCATTTTTGAAGATTTTCCATAATATGAATGTATGAATTGTTGTTAGATTTTCTTCCTTATCTCTTTAGGAATAATCAATTCAAAGTAAGGACTCATGTATGCGTCTTTTGATAAAAATTTCCATCCATTATATTTAGGATCAAGTACTAAATACATTTGATTTTCCATGTTGATTATTATCTGATAAATCTCTTCATCAAATATTACATTGTCTTTTCCGTGATCTTCAACCAGTTGAATTAGCATAAGTTGAATCACATAACTCGCTCCGCCTTCTTCTTTTATATCATAAAAGTCAAAAGTCAGCCTTTGAGAGTAACTGACAAGCGCATATTTAATTTTATTCCTTTTATAAATCTTGGATATGGACTCCAAAGATTCAATATCCAGTTTGACACTGGTATCCGATTGAAGTTGTTGCAACATGTATATAAATGAGTCCTTTGGAACGTTGTTAAATATTTGAGGATGCATAAACTCCACGTAATCATCCATATGACCACTGTTTTTTGCATAAAAGTATTTGTCAAAGGTTACCTGAATATCAAGTTTATCTTGATTTTTTTGTCCAAATAGACTTATGGTTGTAATAAAAAAGAGTCCAACCAGGAGGACAGAACTTCTTGACATGAGATTTCTACTTTGCATTGTGTTCATCCTTAGGCTAAATATACACTTCCGTAACCACTGAGTTTATTTTCTGACGAAACCTCTACTAAAGCAGTCTGCACAGAGATCATCACGTAAAACCAAAGAGTCATCGCTCCAAAAATAAACTTGCTGTTGGCTCATAAAGAAATATTCAGATTGTGGTTTTAATTCGATTACAAAGTCTATTAAAGAATATGGCTCTGAATTAACAATATTCAAACGTCCACGTTCCAGTCTCTCGTTATTTTTATCAATTTTATATATCCCTCTTTCTTCGAATATAAGTGTAATTGTAAAACCGGCACTATCTGGCGTATCAAAAGAGCTTGTAACACCACCTGCCGTCCATAACCATTCCCATTCTCCTACAAGGCGATTATAAGCGCCATCTAACCTGTCTTTCTTACAACTTGCCGCCATAATAAGTAAAAGCGCGAGTAGTACAATTACCTGACTATTCAGTATGGTTTTTGTTTTCATGAACATCTAAGTGTACCTAACACTTTGTTACTTAATATATAAATACGATGTTTTCAATTTGGACTCTATGGAGCCAAAACGAGCTTTCGATCTATGAAACAACAACGCATTATCTCACTTGATAGTTTTCCTACCTCACCATTTCGAAGCCTAAGTGTAGCACGCAGGATGGTTATTACTTACGCATTTATCCTGACAAACATTATTCTTTCAATATCTTCAAAATTGCTGATTTACCTTCTTTTGTATTTATTTCTAGCAAATAGATATCTCTTACCCCTTTTATTTCAAAACTGAATCGGTCAGTGACTTTAAAGTTTTGGATTGAGATTAGCTGACCGGCTACATTTCTGACAGTTAGGGTTATTGAGCTATATACTTGTCCCAAATCAATACTTAGTTTTCCCGTTGTTGGATTCGGATAGATGACTAATAAGGTTCCAAAATCATTTTCGATAATCCCTACACCTATAATCGAAAAGCATGCCGATGTATCCACACAACCGTTCTTGGTTATCTCAACGGCATAATCCCCGTTGGTAATAGCCGTAAAGCTTTGAGCGGTTTCTCCATTAATAGCTGTATAACCGGTATTACAATCTAACCATTGGTAAGCAGCACCGGACTCATTTGCGGTAAGTGTTGTACTTGTTTGTGTGACAGACGTATCTATCGAAGTGATGGTTAGGTTCATGGTAATTAAACTATCACATCCTGAAATATTTGGTATGGTATCCAAATAGGTATTTGATGATGTCCAGACCTTTCCGCTTGGTGAAGTATAGCTATCGCAGGCGGATTCTGTCAATGTGGAGGTGGAACTGGTATTGACCGTTAGATTGATCGTCATAATGCTGTCACATCCTGACGAGTTTGGGATCGTATCTGCATAGATATTTGTTGATGTCCAGACCTTTCCACTTGGTGAGGTATAGCTATCACAGGCAGATTCAGTAAATGTAGAAGTGGAACTGTTATTGACTGTCAGGTTGATCGTTATGATGCTGTCACATCCTGAAGAGTTTGGGATCGTATCCATATAGATATTTGTTGATGTCCAGACCTTTCCACTTGGTGAGATATAGCTGTTGCAGGTAGATTCAGTCAATGTTGAAATCGAAGCACTGTTGACGGTCAGGTTGATAGTTATGATGCTGTCGCAACCTGCTGTGTTTGGAATGGTATCCAAATAGGTATTTGATAATGTCCAGACATTCCCGCTCGGTGAGGTATAGCTATTGCAGGCAGATTCAATCAATGTAGAATTAGAACTACTGTTGATTGTCAGATTTATGGTCATGTTACTATCGCAACCTGCGGCGTTTGGTATAGTATCCAAATAGGTATTTGATAATGTCCAGACCTTGCCACTTGGTGAAGTATAGCTATCACAAGCAGATCCAGTCAATGTAGAGGTAGAACTGTTGTTGACTGTCAGATTTATAGTCATGACGCTATCGCAACCTGCGGCGTTTGGTATGGTATCCAAATAGGTATTTGATAATGTCCAAACCTTGCCACTTGGTGAAGTGTAGCTATCGCAAGCAGATGGAATCAGTGTGGAAGTAGAGCTGCTATTGACGGTCAGGTTGACAGTTATGACGCTGTCGCAACCTGCGGCGTTTGGTATAGTATCCAAATAGGTATTTGACAATGTCCAGATCTTCCCGCCAGGAGATGTATAGCTGTCACAGACGGTTGGGCTGATGGTGGCGTTGGTACTAGAAATTATCGTCAGGTTCAGGATGAAAACGCTATCACATCCGATCGAATTAGTAAGATGTTGAAAGTACGTTCCGGATGTAATGAGTGAATTACCATAGAATATAAAACTATCACAAGCCGTCTCGTTTATCGAGTCGCTACTGGGCAGACATTGGTCTAATCTATGAAGGTAAAAGTCTTTTGTTCCTGCAGAAGTGATATTGAAAGCATCGGGTCCTGGATCAAAATCACTTGTTCCCGAAAAGGACCCCGTGGTATAAACCTTATTGTTTGTATCTACTATAATACCAGCAGGACCGACAGATGATGAACTTCCACCCAATGCAGCTACCCATTTGTAATTTCCCGCTCTGTCCAGTTTCTGAATAAATCCCCGCGTATTCCCTGTAGAGATTATTGCGGAGTCGGGACCCGGGTCAAAATCAACTGACAGTGCAAAACTACCGGTGGTATATACGTTTGCAGAATCATCTAAGGTGATGGCGTACCCTTTGTCCGCCTGGCTGCCGTCTCCCATTCCTGCTGCCCAGGCGAAGTTTCCTGAACTGTCGAGTTTTAGCACAAATATATCATGACCACCTGCAGAGCTTAGGTTGAACGTACCTGCTCCGGGATCAAAATCTGCTGTTCCGTTAAAGAATCCGGTTAAATAAACATTGCCTGAGTCATCTGCGGCAATAGATAGTCCTTGATCCACAGCCGAGCCTCCCACAGCACGTGCCCAAATAAACGCTCCGCTACTATCCAGTTTATGAACA
>JACZTA010000276.1 GCA_022573915.1 Bacteroidota bacterium
GATGGCTCACTGCAGCTAAGGCCTCCAGTTGGAACAAAGTTGAAGGATGATGATGAAATACTGATTGTTGCCGAGGATGATTCTACTATAGAATACAGCAGTAAACCGCTCTTTAAAACCGGTGATGTTGAGAAGCTCGATATTCATCTTGATAAGGCGCGTAAGAACATTCTTATAATCGGCTGGCATAATGTAGGCGATATCTTTATTGCAGAATCAAATGATTACTTATTAGAAGGATCCCGGTTTGATATCCTTTATAAGAATCCACCCGAATCATTAGTGACGACAATTGACAATCTTAAAAAGAAATACCCCGGACTGAAGCTAAATATGATTGATAAGGATCCTTTTCACATAGATGAACTTTTGAAAATGGATCCGTTCGGATATGATAATATATTGATCCTCTCGCAGGAAGTGAACGAAATGGATGCAAATAAGATCGACTCCGACACATTAATGATCTTATTACTCCTGAGAAGAATAGCGGTAGAACATAAGCATCCTGATAAACATGCGAAGATCATCACGCAGGTATTGAACTCGGAAAACCAGGAGTTAATCATCCAGGCGGATGTGGATGACTTTATAATCAGCAACAAACTCATCACCATGATCCTGGCGCAACTCAGCGAGGAACCAAAGATCAAACTATTATATGACGACATATTTCAGGAAGATGGCAGCGAGATCTATGTGAAACCCGCCCGTCTTTATTTCAGCCAATTACCGATAAAAATCGGCTTTGCGGATATTATGAAAACCGTTAACCTCAGAGAAGAAATTTGTCTGGGAGTTAGGTTTGGCCATCTTTCCACAACACCTGATAAAAACTTTGGTGTCGTACTGAATCCCAATAAGGACACAGTTTACGAGATAAAAGAAACCGATTTCCTGGTAGTATTGGCGGAGGATGAGCTTTAACCTTGATTTACTTGATTATGAAAGATTAACATGAGTGTCTGAACCACGATTTACTTGATTAATGGATTATCATGATGAAAGAGCTACGTGATCAGGCTGAAAAAAATGATGCCGAAGGTATCACACGTTTCTAGCTAAAAGCGTATTTTTTGCACCGACCCTGAAGTGGTCGCACCAACGGAAGTGTCAACCGTAGTTGGAACGATTCAAGATGACATAAAACAGTAATACAAAAACAAATTGATTGGGCTATGTGTTGAACCAGCTACATTACCGAAACATCCACCTACCAATTTCTCTCAATGTCACCTTTTTACCATAAAGTAAGATCCCGGTCCGGTAGATCTTAGCAGCTATCCAGGCACTTCCAAGAAAACCCAGAACCAGCAACACCATTGAAAGTGCTATTTGCCAAGGTGGAACACCAAACGGAATCCGTGCAGGCATAACGAGTGGAGAAGAGAATGGAATAATAGAAGACCAAAAAGCCAATTGTCCATCCGGGTTTCGTATTGCTGCCATCATGATAAAGAAAGATATTATAACCGGTATGGTAACCGGAAAGGTTAGGGTTTGAACATCGGTCTCATCATTAGCTGCAGAGCCGGCTGCTGCGAATAATGTGGCATACAAAAGATATCCCCCAATAAAATAGAACAGGAATGAAAAGATCACCAGAGGCATATTAATACTTTTAATCCCTGCCAGCACCGAAGCTATCATCTCAATATCCTCACTATCTCCAAACCGCCCACTGCTACCCATGTTTTGAAGGTCACCCAGCGATTGACTAAAGAAAATCGCTATCAATATATTTATAAAAATAAGAGAGATGCCCCATATCGTAAATTGAGTAAGTCCCACCGCTGCAATACCTACGATCTTTCCGACCATTAATTGAAATGGTTTAAGCGACGATAGCATGACCTCCACTATCCTGCTTGTTTTTTCCTCGATCACGCCCCTCATCACCATCGTGCCATAGATCAGAAGTACAATATAGATCATGAATCCTGTGATGTAGCCAATCGCAGTTGAAACCATGGAGTTTACTGTTTTTTCACCTGATTCATCTTTTACCTTGGTTAATAAGCTGAGATTCACTGTCAACTGCTTATCTATCGCCGGATTAATATCCAGTTCGATCATCCTCAGCCTTCTGATCTCTTTAGTAAGTTTGGAGCGGATATATATATCAGTCTCCAATCCTAACTGGCTGTCAGAGATATACTCGAAGCCTTTTGGATTCCATATATCGATGTTCTCAGGGATGTACAGCACACCTGTAAAGTTCAATTCCCTGTACTGCTCTTTCACACTATCAATTGGATCTTCGGTAGAAAAGAAATAAAGAGATTTGCTATCAGGAATATGATTCTTAAATAGTTGGCTTTCATCTACGACAACGATGCGCTGTATGCTGTTATCGAATCTCATCAATAAAAACGGAACCATGATGAGTAAGCCAAGAAGAAGCGGCATTAGTAAGGTAGTGAGGATGAAGAATTTATTCCTGACCCGGCTGAGATACTCCCGCTGTATTACTAAAAGAATATTACGCATTTGACTTGATTCGTTTGATTTGCTCGGGATTCTCAGATATCACTGACCCCTGTATAGTTATATGGCGTGATCCGTTTGAGTTCTTGCTTAACCTCATCCTCTACATCAAGTTCTTCTATCAGTGACTCAACCGCTTCTTTGGTTAGTTTAGTATTCTTCCTGGTTAGCTTTTTCATGACCTCGTAGGGCTTAGGATATCCTTCACGACGCAATACTGTTTGAATAGCTTCGGTGATCACCACCCAGTTCCTGTCAAGATCAAGCTGCATGGCCGGTTCATTGATCATGAGTTTATCGATCCCTTTTTGGATAGAACTAAGGGCTATGATCGTATGGCCGAATGGAACTCCAATGTTTCTTAGAACTGTCGAATCGGTGAGGTCGCGTTGAAGTCGTGAGATAGGAAGCTTGGCACTCAGATGTTCGAAGAGTGAGTTGGCGATTCCAAGATTTCCTTCGGCATTTTCAAAATCGATAGGGTTCACTTTATGCGGCATGGTGGAAGAACCTACCTCCCCTTCCTTTAGTTCCTGCCTGAAATAATCCATGGATATATAGGTCCACATATCCCGGCAAAAGTCAATTAAGATTGTATTGATCCGTTTTAAATTATCAAAAACGGCTGCCATATTATCGTAATGCTCTATTTGTGTAGTATGCTGAGAACGGTGCAAGCCCAGCGTATTGTTCACCAGTTCATCGGCAAATTTCATCCAATCGATTTCAGGGTACGCCGCATAGTGTGCGTTAAAATTTCCAGTTGCACCGCCAAATTTTGCCGAGTTAGGAATTGTCTTAAGCAGAGATTCCTGCGCTACTATTCTATCGTAAAAAATCAGTATCTCCCGACCCATTTTTGTGGGAGAAGCCGGCTGGCCATGTGTCCGTGCCAGCATCGGTACATCTGCCCATTTTTTTCCAATCTTGCTTAATTGATCAACAATACCACCCAGAGCCGGTTTATATATTTCTTCCAGACTTTCCTTTAATAATAATGGAGTAGCCGTATTATTAATGTCCTGCGATGTTAATCCGAAATGAATGAACTCTTGAAATTCACCTAAACCAAGTTTTTCAAAATATGCTTTGAGGAAATACTCCACCGCCTTCACATCATGATTAGTGACTTTTTCAATCTCCTTGATCTCTTGTGCCTGCTCTACATCAAAATTCCGGTACAACTCTCGTAATGAATCGTATTTGGATGAGTCAAACGACTTGAGTTGAGGTAAGGGAAGTTCACAGAGTGCTATGAAATATTCCACTTCTATCTTTAACCTGTACTTGAATAAAGCCCACTCCGAGAAGTACTCGCTCAAGGGCTCTACTTTGTTCTTGTACCGGCCGTCGATTGGGGAAATAGCCTTTAAACTAAATTTACTCATCTTTAATATTTAAGATAAAACAGTGCAAAAATACTAATATAAATCGAGAGCCCGACAAGGAAATGTTACTTCGAATTACTATAGTATAGCGAAAAATGGTCTGAAATCAAATTATTTATTGAAAAACGCTTTTTTGATTTATCAATTAAAAAATCGTTTATTTGCGGCTCGACATCCAGACGAAGAGAGAATTGATATGGCTAAAAACCTTATGATTGTTGAGTCTCCGGCGAAAGCCAAGACTATTGAAAAGTTCTTAGGTGAAGAATTCAAGGTTACCTCCTGCTACGGACATATACGCGATCTGCCTCGTGGATCCCTGGCCATAGACACTGAAAATAACTACGAGCCAACCTATGATGTATCTGAGGATAAGGCCAAGATCGTCACGGAATTAAGAAAATTTGCAAAGGAGTCTGAGAATATCTGGCTTGCAACTGATGAAGATCGTGAAGGAGAAGCAATATCCTGGCACCTCTGTGAGGTATTAAAAATACCCATCGATACTGCAAACCGAATTGTTTTTCATGAAATAACGGAAGACGCTATTCAGGATGCAGTCAAAAATCCAAGACCAATCAACCTGAACCTGGT
>JACZTA010000277.1 GCA_022573915.1 Bacteroidota bacterium
CAGGCAGAGCTTGGATCTCAAGAATTTCCATCAAAACTCATAGATGCGAGGATAAAAAAGGGACTTAAAAATACAAAGAACTGGGTATTGATAGGAGGGCCACCTTGTCAGGCTTATTCCTTAGTTGGAAGATCAAGAGTTGGTGGCATTAATAAGCACGATCAAAGAGTTTATCTATACCAAGAATACTTGCGCATAATAGCAGTTCACCACCCCAGCGTATTCGTAATGGAGAATGTGAAGGGGCTTTTATCTGCAAAAGTAGATGGTGAAAAAGTGTTTGACCAAATATTGAGAGACCTTAAAAATCCATCTTCGGTATTCCAAAACATCGTTTCTCCCAAATACCGGATCTTTTCATTTACCGCAAAAGCCAATAGCTTTGATCTATTTAACACACCAAACTATAAAGATGATCGGGATTTTTTAATTAAATCTGAAGAATATGGTATTCCCCAAAAAAGGCATAGGGTAATACTGCTCGGCATTAGAGAGGATATTGAAGTTATTCCTGATCTACTTAAAAAAGTGGATACTACGGTAAAACTGAAAGAAGTAATTGGAGATCTACCGAAAATCAGAAGCAGCTTAAACAGATCATTCGTTTCAAGTGAAATTATCAATGGCAAGAAAAAAAGATATTACCGAAAAGAAATGGATTCAAATGAAAGCTGGCAGACTCTAATGAATGAATTTCGGCAGGAGATAATTTCCTGGAATGGTTTTGCAAAAAATTACTCTGGTAAAGATATTAAGGCTCCTTCGAAAGGTTATGGATCCGTATTTGTTAGCTGCAAAACACCGCACAGTAAGAATCCTCTTTTTGATTGGTATGATGATCCCAAATTGAAAGGAGCATGCAATCATGAGTCACGGTCTCATTTAATTCAGGATTTAAAACGATATATGTTTTCAAGTATGTATTCAAAAACTTATAAGCGATTTCCACGGCTAAACGATTATAGCAGACACAGTATCGCCTTGCTACCGGATCATGCAAATGCAGAATCCGGGAAATTTACTGACCGTTTCCGAGTGCAGCTACCAGATGAACCAGCCACCACTGTAACAAGCCATATTTCAAAGGATGGTCATTATTTTATTCACTATGATGCTGACCAATGTAGAAGCTTAACTGTTAGGGAGGCCGCACGAATTCAAACCTTTCCAGACAACTATTTATTCTGTGGGCCGCGAACAGCACAATATCATCAGGTTGGGAATGCTGTGCCTCCATTCCTTGCAAATCAGATAGCTGAGATAGTACTAAATATGTTCAAGTAAAAGTATGGGTGACCAAATTGAGTATAAAAACGTTGAGACCAAGATTGCCGAGCCTGATGCAAGTTCAACATTCGAATCTTACAGGGCAATTGGCTACTCGATGGAAACCGCTGTCGCCGATATCATTGATAATTCAATTAGTGCAAATGCTTCAAGCATTTGGGTAGATTATGAATGGAAAGGTCCGAACACAATCTTATCAATATTGGATGATGGTGTAGGCATGAACAATGATGAATTGGTGCAAGCAATGCGGCCAGGTAGTAAAAACCCGCTAGATCCAAGAAGTGCCGAGGACTTAGGTCGATTTGGTCTTGGTTTAAAAACAGCTTCATTATCTCAATCAAGAAAGTTCACAGTCATTTCTAAAGCACATAATGGTCAGCCAAATATGTGGTGTTGGGATCTTGATTATGTTAACAAGGTGGAGACTTGGAGTATGATCAAATACTGCCCCGATGCTAATAAATGGCTATCGAAAGTTGACGATTTATCAGCAGGAACATGCGTTCTTTGGTGGGATATGGACAGGCTTACCAAAGATACCGTAGAGGATAGCCAAGAATCCAAAGACAATTTTTTAACTGTAATGGAAGATGTTAAAATTCACTTATCAATGGTGTTCCATAAGTTCATAGAAGATGGATTGACAATTAAAGTAAGGAATCGAAAAATTGAGTCTTGGGATCCATTTATGTTAGGATATGGTGGATTACAGACAAAACCCGAATCGAAATTTCAGAACAAGAAAGTCAGCATAAAGGGCTTTGTACTCCCGCACCGTTCCAAGTTATCCCCTGAAGATTACAACTACGGCAAGGGACCGAAAGACAGCTGGACTGCGCACCAAGGATTTTACGTGTATCGTAAAAAAAGACTTTTGGTGGCAGGTGATTGGCTAGGTTTATTCAAACGCGAAGTTCATTATGATCTATGCCGGGTACAGATCAATCTTCCGAACGATGTTGATGAAGAATGGCAAATTGATATCAAGAAATCGATAGCAAGACCTCCAGCAAAGTACATAGATCACATTACATCGATTGCTAAGGATGTTCGAAATCAGGCTTTAGAAGTTTATCGCCACAAAGGCAAGGTCCTTAGAAGAAAATTGTCAAAGGAACAGTTTCTTCCTCTCTGGGAAGAACGTATAAGGCATGGTAAAAGATTTTATAAAATCAATCGGTTTCATCCATTGATAATTGAGCTTTATTCAAATGCTAAAGAAAATAAAGGGGACATAGAAAAAGTACTGCAGTTCATTGAAGAAACTGTTCCTATACCATTAATCACCCTTAAGGAGAATGAAAATGAGCAACCGCACGGACAACCATTCGAAGGCCTTGATCATTCGAACATAAAAGAGACAATGCAAAAATTATATGAAGTTTTCAGAGAATCAGGGATGAACGATGAAAGAGCGAAGGGTCGCATACTGAACACTGAACCCTATAATTATTACCCAGAATATATTGAATTTTTAAAAAATTGAGTAATAAAGATCCATTGAAAAACATACGCCAACTTCTGGTTGGTAAAAGTTCATTCACCTCAGCGGAAATAGAAGAAGCAGTTGATGAAGTTTTGAAGATGAAGTATTTCGTTAACGAAGATCGTGAGATGTTAATTCGAAGAGTGGAGGAATTGTACCGAATCAGGCAGGAAGATTTCCGCATAATAGAAAGTGAAGAACGAAATCTACCATGGTTAAATGAAAAGAGAGCTGAGATTAACTTTGAGAATGGATTCTGGGGTCGATATCGGGATTACCTCGGTGATGAGAAGAACTTTCCGCCTGATACCATCGATAAGCTAGATACTCTAACTGACAAGATTCTCGATAGCATGTTCGATCCTACAGAGAATGTGCAAATTGACAAGAAAGGCTTGGTTGTGGGACAAGTTCAATCAGGTAAAACAGCGAATTATACAGGACTGATATGTAAAGCAGCCGATGCTGGGTATAAGTTAATTATCATCTTAGCTGGAATCCATAATAACCTAAGAAGTCAAACACAATTGAGGATAGATGAAAGTTTTTTGGGGTTCGACACACAATACGCGCGCGCTTATAATCAAAACAACTATTATATAGGAGTAGGTAAACTTGGTTCACCGATAGTTGCTCACTCACTGACTTCAAGTTTAGAAAAAGGGGATTTCACTCAAGGAGCTGCAGCTTCCGCTGGTATAAGTTTTGACACCAATGAACCAATAATTGCAGTTGTTAAAAAGAACCCTAAAGTTCTTGAAAGGATTTATAAATGGCTCGGATCGAAAACTACCAACAATCCAGAAGATACGAAGATCATTCGTAGCAAGGCGCTTCTCCTTATTGATGATGAAGCGGATATGGCTTCTATTAATATTTCAAATGATCCAGAAAAGAGTAGTACAATTAATGGATGGATTACAGGAATTCTTAGTTTGTTTAGACGGAGTGGTTACGTTAGATATACTGCGACTCCGTTTGCAAACATATTCATCCCGCTGGATGACAAGAATCTTTTCCCTCGGGACTTTATTATCAACATTCCAGCACCATCTAACTATATAGGTCCAGAAAGGATTTTTGGATTCAGTTTAATTGAAGATGAAGAACGATCAGAAACAGTTCTACCGATTATCAACCGAATAAGTGATTATGATCAATTCGTTCCAAATAAACATAAAAAAGACGATCAACTACCATCATCTATACCCGATTCGCTAAAAAGGGCCATTCGATGTTTTATCCTAACGTCTGCCATTAGAAGATTGAGAGGACAAACCACAGTACATAATTCCATGCTCATTCACGTATCTCGTTTTGTGCGCTGGCAAGATTACATAACAGAATTGGTGCGTAATATATTCAACTATTATCGAAGGGGAATAGATCAGAATGACTCCGCCATAGTTAATGAATTCAAAGCTACTTTTGAAAGTGACGAAGATAATTATAGGTCCTATGTGACTGTATCAGGATTAATTCAAAACTCAGCACTTGCCTCATTAGATTCCCAAATCCAAGTTCATTCTTGGACAGATGTTCTCAACCATTTAAATGATGCAGCCTCAAGAATTGAAGTCAGGGCAATACATGGTGGATCTGGGGAGGCCTTAGATTATTACGAGCATAAAAATGGTCTTTCGGTAATTGCTGTTGGTGGTAATAAACTTTCGAGAGGACTTAC
>JACZTA010000278.1 GCA_022573915.1 Bacteroidota bacterium
GGGTCGGAGTTTACATTTACTCCTTCCGTAGTGAGCATTCAAAACAGCTCCAACTTTATGGGTAACACATTTAAGGATTATAAATACAACTTTAATATCAGTAATCTCGGAATGGTGTTTGCCTCCGTTAATTATAACAGTAAGGGTGAAGTTATTTCAGAAGGCCTGGTAGCTCTTAACTTTGGTTTTGGAATAAATAAACTTGCCAATTTTAATCGCACTATTTTTTATCAAGGGGCGAATGGCACTTCCTCAATTGCGGATAGATTTCTGGAGGATGCAGCAGGAAATAACCCCGGCGAATTGTATTCATTTGCTGAAGGACTGGCATTTGATACCTATTTTCTTGATACTATACCGGGAGAAACTACCAAATATTTTAGTCCGGTCAGCAATGGCGGTGTACTTCAAACCAAGTCCATCGAAACCCGTGGGGGCATGTACGAGTGGGTGATAGCTCTTGGAGCCAACTACAGTAACAAACTCTATATGGGCGCAAGTATTGGCTTACCGGTTATAAGATATAAAGAAACAAGTCTGTATAACGAAAAAGATGAAATGGATACTATCCCCAATTTTAAATCAGTGACTTTTGAAGAAATAGTTGAAACTAATGGACAAGGTATCAATTTGAAGATGGGTTTGATCTATCGCATAACAGACTGGTTCCGTATCGGCGGTAGCATTCAAACTCCTACGTATTTCTCAATGAACGATAATTATTACGCGACGATGGAGACAGATGTTGATACCTCATTTAATTATACTGCAAATTCTCCTGAAGGCAGGTTTAGATATACATTAATAACACCATGGAGGGTCAGCGCCGGTGCATCGTTAATTTTAGGTAAACTGGGATTTCTCTCAGCCGACTACGAATTTGTGGATCATTCATTGTCATATTTTAGTTTTGGTGATGGTAATATTGATGACAAAATAGCTGCAAAAAATATCAATGTACAAATCAATAATAAGTATGGCCGGGCAAATAACCTCAGATTTGGAGCAGAATTCAAGATCAAAAAATATCGCGTAAGAGGAGGCTATTTCGTCTACAGTTCTCCATTCCAATCACAATTGATAACAGGAAGTACAGATGATAAAAGAACCGGGTATTCATTTGGATTAGGACTTAGAGAGACTGACTATTTTATTGATTTGGGTTATGTTAAATCATTCTACGGCGATTATAATGTACCATATACTTTAAATTCAGAAACCACTGCAGGAGCGGTGAACAAGGTATATGGAACAAATATCGTAGCCACTGTCGGCTTCAAATTCTAAGAAAAATATTTCTTTACCGATCTACCTCACCTTGCAGGATTAAGCTAATATTTAGTTTAACCTGCACGGCAGGGGTTTTTTTATTCCCCAACCACACCATTTTTGTTAAATTTGCCATTGAAGGAAAAACAATGGCTTATAAAGATCTTCGGCATTTTATCGACGTACTGGAGCAGGAAGGCGAATTGGTGAGAATCAAGGAATTCGTTGATCCACATCTGGAGATAACAGATGTATATGACCGTATAATCAAGCATAAAGGACCGGCGTTACTCTTCGAAAACACTGGTACAGATTTCCCATTGCTGATCAATGCAATGGGCACAGAGCACAGGATGTGCAAGGTGTTGGGAGTGGATAATTTGGATGATATATCGGCTGAGATCGAGTCCCTCTTCAAAGACCTGATGGGGCCTAAAGACAACCTGCTCGACAAGCTAAGGATGTTGCCTAAACTAGGCAGGGTTTCTTCATGGATGCCAAAAGTTATATCAGGGCGTGGAAAATGTCAGGAGATTATTATGGATCCACCTGATATCACCAAATTCCCAATCCAAACCTGCTGGCCGGAAGATGGCGGACCCTTTCTCACTTTTCCCATTATCCATACTAAAGATCCTAACTCCGGAATTCGTAACGTCGGATTATACAGAATGCAAGTGTTCGGGCCTACTCTTACCGCAATGCACTGGCATAAGCATAAGGTTTCCGCACATCATTTTCAGCAATATAAGAAGCTTGGTAAGATCATGCCGGTGGCTGTAGCCCTGGGAGGTGATCCGGTATACACTTATGGCGCTACGGCACCTATGCCGGAAAACATTGATGAATATATGTTAGCAGGTTTTCTGCGAAAGAAAAAAGTGAAACTGGTTAAATGCATCACGCAGGATGTTTATGTTCCCGAAGATGCAGAGATAATCATTGAAGGTTTTATTGACCCTGAAGAGGAGTATATTCTTGAAGGCCCTTTCGGCGATCACACCGGATATTATTCACTCGAGGATTATTACCCGAAATTCAACATTACGGCCATAACGCATAGAAGAAACGCAATTTATCCGGCAACGGTTGTAGGTATTCCTCCACAAGAGGACGCGTGGATTGGGAAAGCAACTGAACGGATATTTGTAGCACCCATCAAAATGACCATGCTGCCGGAAATAAAAGATATGGAGCTGCCGATTGAAGGCATCTTCCATAACATCACTATTGTGAAGATTGAGAAAACCTTTTCCGCCCATGCGCAAAAGGTGATGAATGCCATGTGGGGTGCAGGTCAGATGATGCTCAACAAAATGCTCATTATCGTGGATGGCGATATCGATATTCACGATTACAAAGTCCTGGCTAAACATATATCAGATAATATTGATCCGGAAACTGATATTTATTTCAGTCATGGCCCTATGGATGTTTTGGATCATTCCTGTTCGGTGATGTCGCTTGGTGGTAAGATGTGCATTGATGCTACCGTGAAAAATCCTGAAGAACTTAGAGGAGAAAGTCGCATTGAAAACAATCCGGCAGGGATAAAACTGGATACTAAAAAGTTGATGGAGACTTATCCTGACATAACAGCAATTAATACGACTCTGCTTGAGCTGGGTATTTCACTGGTTATCGTAGCAGTTTATAAAGACAGGCCGGAGCATATACAACAGCTGACCGAAAGTCTGTTTAATGAATCCGGGTTTGCCGAAGTTAAAATGATAATCTTCGTAGAACATACGGTAGATATCTCGTATATCGGTGATGTAGTGTGGAGATTTACTAATAATATTGACCCACGCAGGGATAGCTTAGTAATAAAGGCCAGAGACAAGAACAGCATATCCCATATTGGACTGGACGGTACTCGCAAAACAAGAAAATATGACGGATTTAAAAGGGACTGGCCTAATATCCTCGTCATGGATAAAGAAACGATTGCTACCATTGATCAAAAATGGGACAAGCTTGGTTTGGGAAAATTCCTGGAATCACCTTCTGTACGCTACAGTAAGCAGTTATATAAAGGTGGTGCCGTGGTGGAGGAATAAGCTAGATACCGTATTTGGAAAGCAGGTACAATAACGAGGCAATGGAGGCCGTTCCCATTTCCAATTCCCTCTTACTTATCTTATCAAAAGTATCCGCATCAGAATGATGATAATCGAAGTAGCGTTGTGAATCCACCCTTAGGCTTATCAACACTGCCCCCTGATCTTTCAGCGGGCCAATATCAGCTCCACCATGCCCCTTTCCTATCAGGTGTAGGTTATATGGTTCAAATAAACTCTTCCATGCCACAATCTTGGCTATGCTTTCTTCATCTGCATCAATACCAAATCCGCGTGGTGTGAATGCCCCTGCATCGGTTTCTATGGCAGCGATGTGATTTTCATTTTTTTCCTTGGCCACCCGCGCATACTCTTTCCCGCCTCGCAACCCGTTTTCTTCATTCATAAACATCACCGCCCTGATAGTTCTCTTGGGTTTAATATCCAATGCTATGAACAGTCGCACAGCCTCTATTGACTGGATACAGCCGGCACCATCGTCGTGAGATCCATCGCCCATATCCCAGGAATCGAGATGTCCTCCGACAAGAATTATCTCATCAGGAAATTCAGTACCTATTATTTCACCAATGACGTTATAAGAGAGTACATCCTCGAGCGTTTCGCAATACATCTTAAACTGGAACTCTATCGCCGGTTCACTTTTTAAACATTCACTGAGAATTTCTGCGCCATTCGTGCTAATGGCGCAAGCAGGTATTTTCTTTATCTCGTCGTTATAACCCATCGAACCTGTATGAGGATAATCATCCAGCGCTAAGGTCATCGACCTGACCACCACACCAACTGCACCATATTTGGCTGCTTCCATCGCTCCCGACCATCTTTGCGAAACCGCCCCGCCATAGGCGCGGAACGTCATGATCTCTGTTGGATCCATCGGACGATTATAAAAAACGATCTTGCCGTCAACCTTTTCTGAACCTAACTTCTCTAATTCCTCATAGCTATGCACTTCCACTACCATTGCCCTTATGCCTTTTGAACCGGTGCCTATCGAACCACCTAAGGCACAAATCGGTACTCGTTGCTTTCCTACTATCTTAGCGGATTCTTTTTTCCCTCGCACCCAATGAGG
>JACZTA010000279.1 GCA_022573915.1 Bacteroidota bacterium
AACCATTAAACAACAGCTGAATAATTAAAATACCTAGTATCCATTCTGTGACTACAAAGAACCCTCGAAGATTTACACGTAAACTCCCCTGGATAAACATTACGCAAAAAATAACACTAATAGCTAGACCAATAAATGAACCCATAAAGCTAAGCATAGCCTCAGTGGTGAGGTTAACTGCACTTAGAAGCATTACTGCTTCAACTCCTTCACGGAATATCATCAAAAAGGTAAATACTCCAAGTCCCCAGACCTCTTTTAGGCTTCGTCCACTAGCAGTAGATACTACAGTATGATCCACCCGGCTCTTGATATCAGCGTATAATGTTTTGGACTTCCTATGCATCCACCAGATCATAGAAGAAATGAAGAGGGCGGACACCCAGTAGAGAACACCCTCGTATACTTCTTCATTAATAGGCAGGAGATTTAAGGTTATTGCAGCGCCGATACTTGCAATAATTGCCAGCCCAAGCCCCAAAAATACAGGACGCTCCAGGTCCCGGCGACCGGTTCGCCTCAGTAAGATTATGATAATTCCAATGACCAAAGCGGATTCTACACCTTCCCGAAGCATGATTACAAATGATTCTAACACCTCTTTTTCCTCCCCAAATTCTGATCTACAATTATTCTCTACTTCCGATGTTACTCAATTAATTGTTCATCTTTCACATGTCTCAGACCTTCAGTGGATGGACTCTCCATGTGTTTGTCTCCAGGGGAGTAATGAACTATCCTTTCGTCTCTGGCCTGCCCCATATATCATATTACACATATTTGTTTGTTGATTCCCTTTATAATTATTTATTCTAATTGAGAACGAGTCTCATTATCGATTATGAAAGTATTCATTACTCTTTTATATGTCAAGAGATATTTAAATAGTCTTAATTACTTTCGTTATTGGGACATTCTCATAAACGTCCCAAAATCAAAGTCTCATGAATATTGCATTTAATGAGTTTTGGTACTGCGAAATGGTGTGTCATAACTAACGTTCATAACACGTCACTATTTGAGAAGCAGCATCCCAGGAGTTTGGACGAAATTGGCAGATTGAATTCCGTTCGAAGTCCAATTTAGGTTTTCAGGCTTTGATTTGCTGAGGGTGAGGGATTTTCCGTCAAACCTTCGCCGGTTATCAAGTACGTTGTTGCCCTTGATAGTCAGGCAAATATTATACTTTCTGGTGCTCAAATTTGGGTGGCTTCCCAAGACCTCCGAATTTACCGGAGATCACTAAAAGTGCTAAAATCCAATAAAGTCCGACTATGACAACATAAGGCCCGAATATCTCTTTCGGTAGCCATATAGAAGTGATGAGTTTCGGAGAAAGAGGAACTACGGATTCCCAAGGTAGGAAACTCACTATTGATAGGGTAGCTCCATGAACTCCATGAAAAAGAACAGCAACTAATATGCTTCCGTCCGTGCGGTTATAAACCCATGTGAAGAGAATTGTCCAAGGTAGGACATACAACACGGCCCAAATCACAGGCACGTTATGCATTCCCTGCCCAAGCCAGTAAGTTGGCGCATGCCATAGAAGATGCATGAACGCAAGAATCAGAGTAGCCTTTAGTGGAGTAGTAAGATATTGCAGCCTTTGTAGGGCAAACCCTCGCCACCCGAATTCTTCTCCCATTCCAATTATAATGATCTGGAAAAGAGTGACAAAGATTATTTTATTAATCGAGGGATACCAGAATTCAAATGTTGAACTGTTTATTACTGACCACAAAAATATTCCGAGATAGCCTATAATAAGGAATCCGGCAAATAAGTAAATAAACCACAGTGCGCCGATCTTCCATGTTGAGAATCGTTTTAAGAATATTTTAACTCCGACTTTTCCGTAAATCTTATATGTCAGAGTTAGTCCAACTATGGTAGGACCCCAGATACCGAGTAGAATCAAAGGTGAATCTGTCTTGCCCAAAAAACCCAAAAGTCCAAATACCGACCATGAGAATAAAATGGTACCTGCATAGTAAAGCTTAATTTCGCGTAATAATTTGTTGCTCAAAATTCACTCCCTACCAAATTGTTCAGTCTTACATCTGGTACAATGTTACTAATAAAGACTTTGGATTACATTAAATATATAACTTTTTTAGAAGTTTCTTTCTCATACAGTATTAAATATTAAAAGAATAACTGCTCAGGCACTTATAGGAATTGCCCGTCCCGCCAATACGTGGGGAACCCTTTTGGGGCGTTCTCACTCCTCAACATCCTGCTTTTTGCGGTCAGGGCAAGCCCTAACCCGCACCACATTTTGCAAATCCCGCAAGATAAATGACCACGATTTTATCCTGATTGGAGTTTTACATAAGTTTATGGGACAGTTCTATTTCAGTAGAACCATCTTGCGTGTCTGGACGAAATTTCCTGTTTGGAAGCGTTAGAAGTAGATGCCGCTTCTATCACAATTGGCGTTTAAGTTTTTTTAACATCTTCTTAGAATTTTCAGCAACTCTACCATCTGGATCTAAATCTATTACCTTGTTATAGTACTTGATTGCTTTGTCAATATCTCCTGACCGCCAATATCCCTCGGCGAGTGAATCCCAACCGTTAGCCAATTCAGGAAACAGCTTGGTGTTGAGCTTAAAAATATCTACCGCTTTTTTGTACTGTTCCACACCCATGAACTGGTATCCCAATTGATTGATCTTATTTGTAAAATTGAAATATCGATAAGCCGGATCTTTCACATACTTTTTCAGTTCTTTTTTAAGTTTTTTCGTATTTCCAATTTCGAAAAGCTCAGTTAAATGAGACTTAAGATCGATTGAAGAAAAAATTACGGTCATCACAGGATCATGATTTGTAATATAATCTTCGAAACTTAAATCTACAGCGTAATTGGGAACAGTCCATTGACGTTTATCCCAAGGCGGTTTGTCTTGCCACCATGCATGGGAAAGACGTATGGGAAGATCGCTATTAGGCAACCGTTCAATATTTGTATCACCGAAAAAATTAACATTTTCTGCCGTTGGCTCTCCCACAAAAATTACTTCAGTATAGTTTTCCATTTCGTTGACCAGATTCTGAGCCGCTGAAAATGTTCGCCTTCCCAATACAACAAAAAGCCGCCCTGGCTGATTGATCTTTTCACTTTTCATGATCCCCGTAATTACAGCTTTGTTATTAAAGTTATTTCCTCCACCGTTCAGGCGAAGATCGATGATAAGACGTTCTACCTCATTCTCTTCTATAAACCTGAAAACACGGGCATAAAAATCCTTGATACTCTCGCTATCATTGAATACAGAACTTTGACGCACATATACGCTCTTACTCTCCGGGAGATATTCATAATAATAATTTCTATCAAGATATTTTAGCCAGAGAGGTGTCGCATCAGTAGGTCGGACACTTAACCAGTCACCCCCAGTCTGAACAAAGCCGTATTTATAGGAAATATTCCCTAAACCGCTTGGCTTAAATGTCATGTTAAACAGTTTACCATCCTTTTCAAAAGTATATTTAACGGATTTTAAATTTTTTATAACCCTTTTTGCATGAAGAACTTCCGGAGTTCCTAAATAGAAAAGACCGTTTGCTTTGAAATATTGATCGTTCTCAACACTCAGTACAGGTTTTATTGCGGCAAGTGCCTTTTCGATCGTCATATCGCCAATTTTGACTACACGCGCTCTCAATGCCCGTTTGTAATCCTTGTGTACACCTTGTACATAAATTCCTTCTTCAAACCAATACAAGTTCAGCGGAATTTGCCGGTAATCGCGAAGCCATAAATTTGTGTGACCATATCCGAAAAGCGCAACAATCTCAGCTATACCAACTTTTATCTGATGCTCTTTCAACCGTCGTGGTAGGTTTCTTTTTAGATAATCGGTAAACTCCTGAGCCTTTTTCTTATCAAATAAAGATGAGGTAAAAGTAGAAATAAATATAATTCACGCAGCAAAAGATACTACCAGTGACACCTTTATCAAGGCGGTACTGACCGATTCTGCTATTGGAAAATTCTGGGGTTTGGTGGCTATAAAAAAAGGAGCCAAGAATACGAATACTTTCTTTCGAGAAGACGCTTTGCTACTTTCTGACAGTGCAAAAGCGGAAGCAATACCGTCCCTTGAGATAGATGAAAATGAAGTAAAAGCTGGACACGCCTCTACCGTGGGGCCGGTGGATCCGGAAATGCTCTTTTACCTAATGAGTAGAGGTATTGCGCATAATCAAGCAAGAAAGCTGATAGTTCAAGGTTATTTTGATGTAGTTTTACACCAACTTCCGGAGAGAGAAAAAACTCTAGAGAATTTAGTCAATGAAGAAAATGATTTGATTATAATTGTGTCTGGCTTGATTGAAAGCTTTATATACAGAGATGCTGCTATAGGTGGGTTGAATGCTGTT
>JACZTA010000280.1 GCA_022573915.1 Bacteroidota bacterium
ATTAGCAGATGCCTACCTGAATACTCTTTTTCATGAAGAGCTATGGAATGTACTTGATAGAGGGGGAGTGGTAGGTGGCTCCTCGGCTGGCGCAACCATTCTTGGTTCTTACCTGGTGCGCGGGGATACGAAATCAAATCTCATTATGATGGGTGATCATGAGGAAGGATTCGGGCTCTTTCCGAATACAGCTATTGATCAACACCTCTTAACAATGAACCGTCAATTTGATTTATTGGAGATACTAGAGAAACATCCGGACCTATTAGGTATCGGTATTGATGAAAATACAGCCATCATCGTTACCAAAAATGAATTTGAAGTCATTGGACAAAGTTATGTCCTGGTTCATTTACCAAATAACCAAAAGACAAATGATAAAAATTTTATACTTTTAAAATCTGGTGATCGATATGACCATAAGAACCGGAAAATACTGTCGTTAGAGGATGACAGGCCTCTACCATTTCAAAAATATGAATGATTGAAAACCTGAGTTAAGGTTCAGGTTAGGCATGGTTTATGTTCAACAGGGATCAGATAACAATGAATCATAAATAAATGACGAGTTATGAGACGTACGATTTTTGGAATTTCAGTAATACCTTTACTTGCTGTGGGATTTGCATTCAGTGTTACGACCGGATGTGCCGTAATGAAACAGGATTCTAAGGAAAACTTTACCCTGGTAAGCGCTACAAAGCAAATGCATGTTGCAGGGGTAGCAGGGGCAGGGTCGACCACTATTTATCAATTCAAATTGTACAAGAACTTGAAGAAGGATCAGAGCTCTCTTATTCCAAAAATAGACGGTGTAAAATTTGAAATGATCTGGATAGGGAATAAATCATTTTCTAAGATCAATATGTTTCACACCCCAAGTAAATTGATGGACTCAAACAACGTAAGCCTTAGCGATACTTTTATCTTAGAAATTAAACATCATATTGCTGATCCTGATATGCCGCTTGGTGAGGAAGTTGAAGTTGAAGTTGAAGTTGAAAATATCCTCCCTTTATTTAAATATGAGGGTGCTGCATTAATAAAATATACCCGAGATGGGGAGGTCTTTTATATAGAGGTGGCTGAGATAAAAAAATTACCTACCGTCTCGTACCCGTAACCACTTTAATATCAGGAAACATGGCAACGATTCTTTCAACCAATGCCGCCTGACTCTTCAACATGTCTTCAAGATAAAGTTCCTCAAGGCTGGATAGATTTTTCAACTCATCCGGAACCGAAGTCATGTTATAACAACCCGTCAGGCTAAAAAAGGTCACCTTGGATAGCTTGCCTAACTCGGGAGGCAAACTCGTAAACTTATTATATGATAAGTCCAGTCTGATCAGGTTTTCAAAGTCACCCAACGCAGCCGGTATCTCCGTAAACTTTCGCATCGAAAGATCCAGGTACAAGACCTCCATGGGAGTTTTGAATGCTTCAGACAATTCATCAAAATAGCCAACCTTGAATATAAAAGTGTCGATCTCGATCGTTTGTTGAGAATACGCAGGTTTGGAAAAGACCAAAGGAAGTGCGAGAGTGAGAAGAAGATAAAGTTTCGATTTACTCATAGATTTTAGTTTAAGGTGATCCGGTTAGAATAGTGCAAAAAGTTCACCAATTACTGATTCACCATTTTTAAGACTTTTTCTCTATCTAAAATTAACTGATTTTTAAGTGACTCCAAGTTATCAAATTTTCTTTCCTTCCTTATTTGTTCCAAAAAAGTCAGTTTTAGTTCTTCACCATAAATCTCATCATTAAAATCAAAAATATTAACCTCAACGGTTTTTGAATCTCCATTGCGTGTAGGCCTAAAACCAATATTTAACATTCCCATATAATCCTTTGCACGCCAATGAATCTGAACGGCATAAACACCGCCCTCCGGATATAATTTATACGGGTCCTGAATATCAAGGTTAGCTGTAGGAAAACCGATTTGTTGTCCAACCTGATCGCCTTTAATGACTTTTCCCAAGAGCGTAAATGGATGTCCCAGCAGTTTTTCAGCAGATTTGACATCTCCCACCAGCAATGACTCCCGAATTGCAGTAGAGCTAACCGCCACGTTATCGATAGTTTGCTTAGAGATCTCTTCCAATTCAAACCCATATTTGGATGACACTTTTTTCAGAAATTCAAAATTACCTTCCCTGTCCTTTCCAAAATGGTGGTCGTATCCAATTACTAATTTATAGGTGTTCAATTTTCCGGATATAATTGTTTCAACAAATTGCGTTGCGGAATTTTCGGAAAACTCTTTTGTGAACTCAATAATTATCAGATGATCAACACCGTATTTTTCAAGAAGATCTATTTTTTCATCCAAGCTATTTATCAACCTCAATGAAGTATCGGAGGGGTTGAGTATGCTTCTTGGATGCGGCTCAAAGGTTACCACTACAGTTTCTCCTTTGATCTCCATCGCCATCTCTTTTAAGCGTGCAAGTATCTGCTGATGCGCCAGGTGAACACCATCAAACGTACCAATGGTTACTATAGGGTTGCTGATGCCGGGAAGACTATCAATATTATTGTGAACTTTCATGTTTTGGATTTAATCGTTTTTCCCGGTGCCTTCTGTTCGAGATGCTCCAGAAATTCTTCAAGCTGCCAGGCATCATCAACATGATAATCACCTATCATGGTGCGTCGCAAAGCAGATAAATAAGCGCCGTTATTCAATTCTTGTCCTATATCATGAGCTAAAGAACGGATGTAGGTTCCCGAACCACACCTCACCCTAAAATCAACATTGGGGATGTCTATCCTGGTAAGCTCTATCTCATGAATTTCTACTTCCCTCGGCGGCAATTCCACTTTAGCATCTTTATTTTTTCTGACTTTTTTGTATAAGCGTTGTCCCCCAACCTTCACTGCTGAATATAATGGAGGTTTTTGCCAAATCTCACCGATGAACTTTTCGGTCACTTCTTTTACCATTCTTTCAGTAAGATTTGATGTATCAAAAGTTTTATCAGGCGGAAACTCTGCATCATAAGATGGTGTAGAACCACCAAGTATGAAGGTGCCTTCATATTCTTTGTCTTGATTAGTAAACTTCGCCAATGACTTGGTCATTTTACCGGTAGCGATTATTAGTAACCCTGTGGCCAGAGGATCGAGGGTACCCGCATGTCCCACCTTAATCTTCTTCGTTCCGGATGCAAGAAAGAGGGATCTTACTTTATTTCGTATTCGCGCTACGACATCGAAAGAGGTATAATCGATAGGTTTATCTATCAACAGCACGACCCCTTCCTGAAAATTATATGAGTCCAGCTCTTTCAACTCCAAAGGCTATTGCAGTGATGCCTACTAAAAGGCAATAGATTGAAAAATACACAAGCTTTCCTTTTTTTACCAATCCAATCATCCATCGACAGGCCAGGAGTCCGGAAACGAAAGCGGCTAAGAAACCTACCAGTAACGGCAACCATTCCTGTGACGAAACGGTTGAAGCAGAAAAATCCTTCAATTCCAGGACTGCTGCTCCCAGTATTGGGGGTATTACCATTAGAAATGCAAAGGTTGCAGTTTTCTCCCTGTCAATACCGAGCGCAAGTCCTGTCGAAATTGTCGCTCCCGACCTGGATATTCCCGGTAACACAGCTACGGCTTGAGAGATTCCAATGATCAATGCTTTGCCAATACTCATCCTGCCTCCTGATTTCTTCACCAATGTAGGTAATGTCAAAATTAATGCTGTGATTAATAGCATACTGCCAACAAGTATCAGATCACCTTCAAAAAGCGCATCTACCTGATCCTTAAAAAAGAGTCCTATAATTGCCACCGGTATCGCAGAAACAAGAATCTGTAATACTAATTTGGTAGAAGCATTCATTTCAAACTTGAACAGGTTTTTGAGGATGTCAAGAATGTCTTTGCGTAAAACGACGATGATGCTCAAGACTGTTGCGAAATGAACCAGGACGGGAAATACAAGGTTATCATCTGTTTGGATATTCAAAATGACCTTACCCAGCTCAAGGTGGCCACTACTGCTTACGGGTAAGAATTCGGTCAATCCTTGTACCAGACCTAGGAGAAAAGCTTCAAAAACTGTCATTTGAACAAATGAGTCACAGGCACCGGATCAAGATTCGGGTTGATCGTGAGATTTATTTTTACGAAAGATGGCTACGATCTCGATAATAAAACCTGCGATTACAAGAATAGGGGCTATGGTAATCCTGCGAAAGCTATATACCTTGGTTTCATCAAAAACGTTTGGATCAACACTTTTTCCTCCTGACATTAACACAAAACCAAAAATTATAACGAGAATGCCGATGATCATCATGATATAGTTTTCCCTCACGAATTGAAATTCTGCCTTGGAATTATTATTATCTGCCATATATCTTATTTT
>JACZTA010000281.1 GCA_022573915.1 Bacteroidota bacterium
TTGTACCTCGTTTTTCTCTTAGTAGTGTCATTATCCTTGCTACTGTTTTTTTCATGTTCCTTATCTGTCCAGGACTTTTCGGAGTTGTTCCTGTTGCAACCTGGGCATTCTGCTTTATCATGTCTTTTCTTAACTCGATTAATTTTTCAGTAAGTTGCTTTTCATTCATCTTAATAACAACTTTATCTAACCATTTTTCTGTTGGGTGTATATGCCACATATTAATTCCTTTTATTTAATTTCGTTTCTGCACTGGTTGCTGCTAACACTGCGATAAATATCACTGTTTGGTCTTCGGCATTCATCAATATGCTATTGAACTACAGGGTGGTTCCCTGTGTGTATTTTTTTTGCCGATTCATTATAAACATAAATATTCTTTACATGCAAACCAATCATATCTATATTTTTATCAGATTACTCAGCCATTTGACTATCGTATATTGTTCGACTCGTCTTTTATTCAGTTTTGTTTATGATGCTTTAACCGGGACGAAAAATATTCAATTGTTTTGCCAGCATTATTACACCACACCCAATAATTTATTTATTCAATAATTCCTTGTTTAATATTGCGCAGCACTTTTTCTTTAAGATCGAGGGTTTCGGTATCTGGATTTTCAATCATATGGATTAGTAAATTGGAGTCTTGATTGATTGCTTTATCCAATATGTTCAAGACTCGACTTTTCAATTTTGAGTTCCCTTCTATAATCTTTTTTATTTCCCTGCCTAACACTACCATGGCAACATCTTGGTGGTCCGTTTCGTCTTCGTATAAATCCGAATGATGAGACCAAATAGACTCTGACTCTATTTCAGGATAATACTTGCAAATGGAATTAATATCTGACACATCCTTAATTCGTCTGTCGGGCCGGTCGTCATAAGCTATTAGTTTGAGTATCACTATGGCCGGTATAGAGCAGCTCATATACGTGTCTTCACCAATTTGCACCTTGGTTAATCCCATTTCATAACTTTCTTTAAATCCATCTAAACCGACCTGGACTAGTCCTTTTCCTTCTATTAGTACCTGACCTTCGTTTTCTATCTCTCCAAAGGGCAACAAGTCTACTTCCTTGCCCTGCGAAGTGATAAGACAGAAGTCGTTCTCTGTGCTTTCATGATAATTATATTCCTCTAAGAGTTTCTTTCTCAGTTGATTATATTCTTTTTCACTTGAGACATAGATTCCAAAGTCAATATCCTTCGTTCCAACTATATCTTTTCCGTTGGATGCGTACCAAATATTTCTGGCAACGGCTCCTACAAGAAAGAATTCGATCTTTAATTCCTTACAGACAGTACCTACCTGTTCAAGAACTTCCTTCAGCCCTTCTATCGCCAGAGTCTCATAATTGATCCTTGACATGCTCCTTGTATATTTTATCTGCTGTTTCCAAATACCTTGGATCCATTTCATTGATTAGGTCAGCGTATAACAACATAGGGTGAATAACCTCCTCCGTTTTATCCGTTTCCCATAGGTCCCAATATTTTTTATCACGGTAAGTCTCCCAGAACTTTTCAAATATTGTAATCTCCCCATTGTCGTCCGGTCTGATCTTAAGATGTTGCATGACTTCCTGAAAGGGTAGGGCGGTATAGATTATTCCTTTATCGGCTATTAAATAGTCCGTGACAATTTCAGCAGCCACTGCTCCTCCCCATTGGGTATTGGCAGGCAGGGTTAGTCTTTTCCAATTAAAGCCCTTGTCAATTAATCTATATTTAGCTTGCTTTAATTTGGGTCTCAGGTTTCTGTTAAAAGCGGTCACCCACTCTTCAAACAACCTTGTTTTGTCGATAAACTTGTATAGTTTTTTTTCTTTTTGGATAATATATTTTTCACGAAGCAATTCTCCCATCACTCTTGTTACCGTATCTATTGCAACTTTTGCACGATCGCCAATATCCCGGTAAGGTCTATTTAATAAGTGAGGAGTGACCAAAAATTGATAAATGACTTTCAGGCCTGCTTTATTAAATGCTCGAGTGCCTATGGTGAGCTTTTGCCTGTTTGTGGTATGAGTTTCGATGTATACATACAGCCCTTCATTCTGGAGAAAAATATTACCGGCTGTATCCAAATATGGAATATGATTATCCCGGAGTATTTCTTTGGCCTGAGTTGTAATATAATCTGCTATCAGGATATAAGGTTGGAAGCGTGCCATTTGATCCTTGATCCTTTCTATTTGCGCGGGAACAATCTTGGTTTTTATCTCTACATTATATTTCCATTCCTGTTGGTTGTTTTTTATTTGTATTTGAGCATCAATTATATGTCTTTGCACACGTATCTGAGTATGCAATACGGTGCAGTTAAGGGTATCAAGCTTATTTAGTTGTTCAACAGCATTATGTAAGATCAGTTCTTCCATGTATGTAAATATAGCATTTATGTTCTGAACATACAAATAAATATATCGTACAAATTATTGACAATAGCCTTCACCACGCTTGCCGTGGTGTGGACAGGTTGGAGCGAGGATAGTTGAAAAGCAGGTATTTTACATGAAATACGGGTATTATTTTAAATATTTTCTGAAAAACAGGTATTTCCTATACAAACATTTGCTGTAACAGGCCTTTTTTGAAGGATTGGGTTTTCCCCATTTGTTGTCCAGTTTTCTCAATTTTTTCACCCAAATGAGAAATAAAATCAGCAATTTGCTCTTGTTCATCAGTATATGGGACAATTACCATTTCTTTTGAATAATCCTTGAAATAGATGTGAGGTATGGTACTCCCATTGATATACTTCGAAAATTTGACTCGCTGTAATAGTAAAAACAGAAAATAAAGGTTGCAACTTTTCTTAGCAGTAATAACATCCAAAGTGCCCAAAACGGACGTTTTCGCGGCACAAATGAAATTTCTTCCCACTCCGGCACCGTCTTTCACAATTCCGATATACTCGTTCTCTTCAGTAAAAAAAACTATATCCTTAATATAGCCAGAAGCTCCATAAACTGGATATTCTCCGTTGCTTTCTTCCAATGCATTTGCTGCAATACTAGACGACTTCTTTTTTGAAACATCCCCCAATCGCTTCTCCTCCCACTCCGGATAATCCTTCCCCTTCTCATCCTTAAACCGAGTCTCACGGGAGAACAGTTTTTGCATCACGCCTTTCTTGTATTGTTCCAGTAGTTCCTTTTTGCGCGTTAGTTGTTGGATTTTTTTATCCACCAAACTCAGAAACCCAGCAATTTTTTGCTGTTCAGGAATAGATGTAGTAAAAATTGTAACGTTTCTTAATGTTTCTTGCCCTACATTGTAACGAGTACTGCCTCCACTTTTAGTTGTGATTTCTTTTCTTGCTAACCATGTTCCAAGCAGATAATTTATGAACATCGGGTCGTAATCGACTTTCTTCTTTCCTCTGATTACAAATCCACCAAAGACAGCATTTCTCTCTCTGTCCAAGTAAACATTGGTCTGACCAACTTCTTCTCGCGTTTCAGAACTTCTTTGAAATAAAATGTCGCCATAAGTAACTTCATTTTTCTCGAATTCTGTTTCTGTCACTTCTACAGAACCAATGATATTTTCATAAGTAATAAATGAATTATTAATAATATCCAGAACATTAATAAACTTCTCCCCGCTTCCATACTTCGCTTTATCGGAATTCAAACCATTCTTGAATTCGAATAGTTTCCCAAGCTTCAACACCTCCCAAGGCTCCCCAAACTTTGGATACCGCAACTTCGGTGCTATAGATTTTAAAGCAGTTTCCATTCAAAAAGGGGCTTCAATTCCCAATTCCTTACAATATCCCGCAATCTCTTTATTGGTTTCTTGCATAGCGTTTTCCAATTCCTTCAGCTCTTTGGAAACCGCTTTCAAATCCACCGGTTCTTCTTCTTCAAAGGTATCCACATAGCGGGGAATGTTCAGGTTATAATCATTCTCTCGCACCTCATCCAGGGTTGCTACATGGCTGTACTTGTCTTCGGCCTTTCGTTCCCTGTAAGTGTTGATGATCTTATCAATGTCTTCCGGCCGCAGTTTGTTTTGGGTCTTCACCTTTTCAAAATGTTGGCTGGCATCAATAAACAAAATGTCTTTAGGATTCTCACGACATTTTTTAAATACCAAAATACAAGTTGGAATAGACGTTCCATAAAAAATATTAGCTGGTAGCCCTATAACCGCATCCAAATAATTGCAGTCTTCAATTAGATACCGCCTAATATGGCCTTCTGCTGCACCCCGGAATAGAACCCCATGAGGCAACACAACAGCCATCGTTCCATTCTCGTCTAATTGATGAATCATGTGTTGTACAAACGCAAAATCAGCTTTAGAACTGGGGGCTAGTTTGCCGTACTGACTAAATCGATCATCACTCAAAAA
>JACZTA010000282.1 GCA_022573915.1 Bacteroidota bacterium
GCTAGGAAAACAACAATTAAGAATGTCAAATTCTGAACTGAAGCATCTTTAAAAATTATTATTGTTACTAACACAATTATTATCACAATTAAAACTAATTTTATTATATTCATAATTGTTTTGTCCTTTTCCAAAAATTCCAAATTCATTTTTTCTAACTTATTTTTTTTATCCTTATTTCACTTTCTTCTTATTAGATGTTATCCAGCTTGATATATTTTTCTTTTTGTACTCTACACCCTCCTCAAAATTTTGCATAAATTCATGTAATGTATCTTTCATTCTTTCCTTTTGATATTCAGGGTCATTAAGTTTTTCCATTTTCGCAAAATCTTTCTGTAACAATTGCATATCTTCCCCTATTTCCTGATTTCTTAATATTTGCAATTTTTCTCTCTGCTTGACCTCTTGCAGTTCCTCATTAAGCTTCTCCATCTCAAACCGGTGCACTTTCTTTTTTGGCGTGTGCCTATCGATAGCTAAAAAATTCACATACTTATCAATTTCATCAGAACTAGGTTTATGTCCTAATCTAGCATTAACTTCATCAGTTGTATATCCTTTTTTCAGTAGGTCACAAGCCATCCCAGAACGCAAATCTTTCCATGTTACCTTCTCTCCATTCGGTATACATTTTATACCAGCTCTTTCTACTGCTCTGTCTATTATCTTTTTTGCGTTCCTATACTCAAACTTAAACAACAAATCATTATCTTCCAAATCCCTTAAATGCTGGTCTAACAATTCAACAGTTTCATTATAGTTTGTAATCTCGCTTCTAGGTCTTCTGCTTCTTTCAATTTTTTCATGTTATCTGAAACATTTAGAAAGAAACTCTTCTCCCACATGAATATGACACGGTTCTTTTAACATTTTCATCTCCATTTGAGAGTCTTTCCGCTACATCTCTTCGGCCCCTGACGCCGTTTTTCACACCGAATACCAGAATAATTTCAAATAACGATAATACAATAAATAATAAAGTGGCCAACAGCACGGGTTGAAAAAGCCATTCCTCAAAATTGCTGACAACGAAAGCGATTATCAGCAATATTCCTGTAAGAAAGAACCTGTCTGTGAGGAAAAGTGATTTAAAAAATTTCATCCACGGGGTACCTCAATTGATTGTACGATTTGTTCGATTACATCTGCAGGCGTGAGCCCTTCTAATTCTTTTTCAGGTGTTAAAACTACACGATGATTGAGAACAGGGGTCAGTATTTCCTTAATATCTTCGGGAGTAACGAAGTTTCTTCCTCTTATTGCAGCTAAAGCTTTTGAACATTCCAGCAATGCGATTGAAGCGCGTGGAGAGGCACCCAAAAATAAGGAAGGATTATTCCTGGTTCCATCAACGAGTGCGGCGATATAGTTAAATAGTTCATCCTTTACCGTTACAGATGCAATGATCTTTTGATGTTCCATCAACCTGGCCGGTTCAATTACCGCATTTGCCTTAGGATGCTTCTTTTCGAATTCCCGGTTATGATGATTTGTTATGATCATTTTTTCTTCTTCCCTGGAAGGGTAGTCGACCGTTATTTTCATCATAAAACGATCGAGTTGCGCTTCAGGCAGTTGATAGGTTCCTTCCAGGTCGATTGGGTTCTGTGTGGCAAGAATTAAAAACGGTGCCTTTAATTCATAACTGATTCCATCTATCGTGACTTGCTTTTCTTCCATACACTCAAAAAGCGCTGCTTGTGTTTTTGCCGGAGCTCGGTTAATTTCATCAATGAGAACAAGGTTAGAGAAAATAGGACCTTTTTTGAACTCAAACTCTGAAGTTTTTGAATTAAAAATATTGGTTCCCAGGATATCAGATGGCATCAGGTCAGGTGTAAACTGAATTCGTTTGAAATCAGCTTTTACCGTGTTAGCCAGGAGATTTGCAGTAAGCGTTTTTGCAATTCCGGGCATTCCTTCCACCAATACATGGCCTTCGCATAATAAAGCTATGATCATATTTTCTATCATCTGTTCTTGTCCAACAATGATCTTTCCAATTTCATCTTTTATCTGTTGAACTGAGTCTTGAATTTGCTTTAGTTCCTTGCTCGTTTCAAACGTTGAATTTTCGTCCATTATCTTAATGAGGTTTTATTGAATTTGTGAATTAGAGATTCCAGTTTAATTAAAATATTTTCGTTTATCTCGGTTCTTGAGTTTACAAGATTAATATGCTTGATCAACAAACTCGTTTCATCCGGGCCCACTCCCGATAATGCGCTCAATTTTTTTATAAATTCTTCATCAAACCGGCTGGTAGAGATTCCAAATTTCTCCCTGATATCAGCAAGAAAATAATCTCCAAGCTTAACTGCAAGGTCGCGATTCTTTTTATCAAAATAATAAAGGCGCCCTACCATTTTTATAAATTGGAGTGAGATATTTTTGGGAGATTCGATAACAGGAATGATGCGCTGCCTTCTCTTTATTCGAAAAACAGCGTAACTAAATACTAAGCCCAGTAAAACTATATAAGCCGTCCTCAATGAACGTCGTGCAAAAATTCCACGTAACTGAGTGGTTTCAGCGATAACTATATTCCTTTTTTTATGGTATTCATCCCATATGGTCTCTTTTTCACCCAGGTAACTTAAACAGCCTGAAGCATATTTATGGTTATTATCTTTTAGCAGATGATAATTTGTGAAAACATACGGAGTGCAATGGAGATAAAAACTGCCCTCGCCAAAAGGTATTTTAATAAAGTTTGGGTATTTATTTCTAATCGTACCCAGTATGATCGCGTTGGATGAATCATATTTGCTGAAGTAGTGGACATAAAGCTTTTCCAGCAAATTATATCTGCAGTTTAAACTTACATTCTGAACCAAGTTAAGATCAACAGTATCGGCGGACAATAGACTTATATGGATGTTGAGATCAAATTTCAATGTATCTTTCAGATGTTCTGAAAACTCTGCTGCCGACATGAACACATCGTTTCCTTTTTGAACCCAATCCAAAAGATATTCAGTATCAAGCGAACCTAAAAGGACTCTGGAATTAATAATTATGTAGTTGGCAGAAACAAAATCATTATTTCTAACCGTATTATAAACCGGTCTGGTAGACACGCTAATAGAATCGGGAAAGAGATTAGGAAGACATTCGAACAGCACATAATTACCGTATGGAATTTTATCAAATTTTGAAAACGTAGGAGTCCAATCCACTCTGGCGGGTTTGGTAAATTGGGCTATCGAGAGTAATAAAAACCCTAAACCAAGAATAATATGATATCTGTACTTCCTGATCATTTAGGGCTGGTTAAGAATGAACGGAAGTTATTTTGAATTTTAGAGAATGAGGATTGATCCACATTTAAATTTCCAAACCACACATAATCAAATGTGAGGGTAAGTATTTGAAACTTATCCCTTAATTGTTTGTCCTTTAATTCCCTTAAGTATTGAGCATTGGTTTTGTCTTTATGCCAATCGATCAATTCTGCATCAGAAAGCAGCTGAAGTGTTTGAAGATAAAGTAACCTGATTGCAACGCGGTACCTTCCTTCACTAACCGCATCGTCAATTAACTTTTGCCAATCTATTGATTTATCATCTTCATCAAGACTCTGATAGGATATATTTTTTCCTTTAGATTTTTTATAGATAGCAGCATATAATCCTTCACCAAAAACATTCTTCAATATCATTATAACCGCAAACCCCATAATTATATACAATAACCAGGTCGTGATCCACGATGTATCCCAATGAGGATTTATCTTTTCCAGTTGCCGATCGAGCCAAGCCGTGAAAACCTGCCATAAACCGATCTTTCTAGGGGCTCTGGCATACTTGAAATCATCGTCTTCCAGAAAATCATCTATGAGTTGCTGATCAAATTGCCTGAAGACAGGAGTTTCCTGCTCGTTATCTGCCTTAATGGTTGTGCCATGAAAAACGAAAAGGACACCAAGTAATAATATGATGCAAAAGAGATATTTTATATTGAAGCTACGTCCCAATTTGACTTATTTTCTCTAATTCTCCACCGCCTTCTTTTTGTTCCACAAGACTGAAATATTTCAAGGCTACCGCTACTACGATAAGAGAAGTAGCTAACAGCACTCCGAAAAAATAAAGGGGCATGTATATTGCCGTCCACTGCCACGCAGTGGTGATTCCTTCAATTGCTTGCCCGGTTTCATTATAAGTTTCAGCGCCCCTTCTGAAGGGAATAATTAGTGTTAGCCATTGAATGACGTACGTCGGGATATAAAAAACCATTGCGATAAAAACTTCTATAAGATAAATTACTATGTACAAACCAAACGTGGCCCACCATGCATTCTTGATTATGTAAAAAACTCTTGATATG